>JAILDD010000024.1 GCA_024689605.1 Lachnospiraceae bacterium | reverse complement strand
AACAGGGAAGAAATTAACAGTATCATACGAGGGGTAAAGAAATGGGACTGTTAAATCTGATAAATAAAGACGTGTCATCTGAAAATGAAACCCGCAGGGGTATGGTGACTTTGAGGATACTGTATCTGATACAGGCCTTTGTATTTTTTCTTGATGTTCTTTTTGCCGGTACCGGCGTGCTGGTATATTTCAAATACCGTATTGTGGCGGCTTTCATTTTTATCCCGATCCTCTTTCTTCTTACATATACCATAAAGTCTGAGCAGGCGGTGGTGTGTTATATTTTTTTTACCTTTATATGGTCGATGGAAATGATACCATGCTTCGGCTGGAGCGGCGGAATGCAGAACTATTGTCTGATAATACTCCTTCTTAGCTTTTTTACCATACACGGCAGCTTGGGCTTTAAGTTCAGCATTGCGGGGCTTGTGCTTGTTGCAAGGATCATGATGATATTCTGCTTCGGCGGAATGCTGCCTGTAATAGAGATAAGTGACCTGGGCAACCGCCTCATACAGACAGCGAATATTTCGGCGGTATTTGTTTCGATCATTATGATTTCATATATATACAGCCACCGGGAAAATGAGGCAGAAAGCAAGCTGATGCGCTACAACGACAGGCTGGTAAGGGAAGCCTCAACTGACAAGCTTACAGGACTATATAACAGGAGAAAGGCAGAAGATTTTCTTAAGGAAGTGATGTCTGCGTCTTATGTGGGAGCCATAAGTCTGGCAATAGGCGATATTGATTTTTTCAAGAAAGTAAATGATACATATGGTCATGATGCAGGAGATGCTGTTCTCAAGGCTGTTGCGGATACCATGAGGGAGGTCTGCGGAAAGGAGGCCTTTCTGACCAGATGGGGCGGAGAGGAATTCCTGCTGATATTTGCCGGAAAAAACGGTGATGAGACATATCTTGAAATAGAGAAGTTAAGAACCCACATAATGAACCATCCTATCACGGTTAAGGATTCCGTGATAAACGTGACCATGACCTACGGCCTGGCGGAATATGATTTCAGCGGGAACATAGAAAATACCATAAAGGAAGCGGACAAAAAGCTGTATACCGGAAAAGAAAGCGGAAGGAACCGGGTAGTATACTAAAAACAGGACACAAAAAGTTCACAAAATTGTTAGCACTCGCGCTTGACGAGTGCTAACAATGGTGCTATTATAATGTCAGAACGAAAGAAGAAACGGGAAACGGACAGGCACAGGGCCTGCGGATGCCCCTAAAAAGGAGGAATGACTTATGATGTATGCACCCAGTATTTTTGATGAAAGATTAATGGATTCACTTTTTGACGGACTGTTTGAGCATCCTGGAATGACAGAGCACGGCATGGCTTCAAGGCCTGCTGCAATGAGGACCGACATCACCGAGAAAGACGGCGATTATCATATGGAGATAGAGATGCCGGGATACAAGAAGGAAAACATCACTGCAGAGCTTAAAAACGGCTACCTCATAATCACCGGCAAAGACGACGGTGTGGAAGAGAAAAAGGATGACAAAGGCAATGTTATCTATTCCGAGCGCCACAGCGGCGAATGCAGGAGAAGCTACCATGTAGGCGAGTACCTGGACAGGGAAGACATAAAGGCAGGATTTGAGAACGGCATCCTCACCTTAGACTTCCCGTCAGAAAAGAAGCACCCTCAGGTTGAGGAGAAGAAGCTCATAGCAATAAGCTGAAATAGAATCTTATCGATAATCACTCCCACCTCTCTATGGTCCGGATGGAGAATATCCATCCGGACCTTTTTTATGCTATAATGTTCAGCGTATGAAGAAAAAGGTCAAAAAAATCTTAGCTATCACAATAATAGCCGTTGTGTCCATAATAGCAATTGCTGTTGCGGCTTTTTTGATATGGAACAAGTGGCGGATAAATCATCGTGATTACAGTGATGTAAGGATTGCCGAGGTAAAGGGAAACGCAGTGGTGATACGTGATGGTGAGTACCTCAAACTGTATGACAATATTCCGCTGGAGACAGATGACGAGATTATTCTTTATCAGGGAACTCTTCTTATTACCGTGGATCAGAGCATGGTGTTATGCCTGGAGGACGGAACTGACATAACCTTATGGGATCAGGGCGGGGAAGACGGTTACTCTACAAATATAAAAATGACTTCCGGTGCGATAACGGGGAGAGTATTTCCAAATGCAGTCCATAAGCTTAATATTTATACCAGCAGTTGCGGTATTATAACGGCTGAGTCGATTTTTCGTATATATGCACCATATGATGGGAATACTGCCAGAATCTCGTCTTTTGACGGTGAGACGGCTGTTTATTTAACCAGTCTGGGTGGTTTTTTTAACAGTGATGAAAAGACTGTCCCGATGGAACGGGAATTATATTTCGGGACAGAAGAGGTATCAGAAGATTCATCAGAAGGTTCATGGGATTTTATGCCTGTAGAAATTGACTATGATACTATACCGACCCAGGGTGTGTCTTATCTGCAGCTTCTGAGCGAGGGAACGGAATCAGATCGTTTGAGGGATTTCCTTGCTGCTACAGCAGAGGAACTTGCACATACTTATGTTCATACCAACAAAAGCAACGGTGAGCGTGATACAGTGCTTGCGATCGGAGAGGCTGAGGCGGTGCTGGATGATGTAGAAGCGGGGGATTATGTCTTTTTTGGAAGATTTAACCAGGGATTTAATGCCGGGGATGAAAAGATAGAGTGGCTGGTGCTGGATAAAGAAGACGGGGCTGCTCTGCTGGTATCACGGTATGCCCTTGCATCTGACTGCTATGACCAGGATATGTCACCCTCCGGAAAGGAATATCTTAACTGGAAGAACAGTAATACCAGGGAATGGCTTAATACGGATTTTTATGAAAATGCATTTTTTGACGAAGAAAAAGCATTGATATTATGCAGCGGAGACGGCGTGGAGGATGATAATGTATTTCTGCTGAGCGAGTCGGATATAATGGAATATTTTAACGGAAAGACTCTGGATAAGAATTACTCCGTATCGGATCCCGTGAACTACAATGCATCACTTGTGCTGTATCCCTGCGAGATGGTATCCGTGCCCGGAAGCTCAAAGGGAAGCTGTAACTGGCTGCTCAGGACTTTTTCAGAGAACCGGAAGGTGAAGATAGTCAATGAGTATGGTGCCATTGCAACAGCTGATCCCGATGATTATATGGGGATAAGGCCAGCCATATATTTAGAATATAAGGAGTAAGCTGATGTTTAGAAAGAAAGAGGATATACAGCCTGTCATCATAGAGAATATGAAGGGCGGGGAAAAATACGTTCAGAGATACAACAGTGTGGAGCAGAACGGATTCACCGGCAATGCGGATGTGGTAGCAAGGCTTGTGCTGATACCCGGTGCAACAATTGGATACCATGAGCATGTGGGCAACGAGGAAGCCATAATGGTCATTTCCGGTACAGCCAGATGCACAGATGACGGAGAGGTCTATGAGATGCATTCCGGCGACGTTACTATTTGCAGGGAGCACCATTTTCATGGGATTGAAAATGCATCTGCTGATGAAGACCTGGAGATATATGCTGTAGTGATAAAGACGGACAGGTGAGAAAATGCTGTTTTCTTCAATGATATTTTTGTGGGTATTCCTGCCTGCAGTCATTCTGATATATTCTCTTATCAATGTGCTTCCCATAAAGAACCGGGAACAGAAGATAAGGCTAAAAAACATTTTCCTGCTTGTGGCAAGTCTCTTTTTTTATGCCTGGGGTGGGATCTATTATCTGGGGATAATGGTCTTTACCATTATAGCTGATTATTCGGGGGCACTGCTTATGGATAAGGCTCCTGAAGAAAAAGGGCGCAAGCTTATACTGGCCGGAACCTTAACCGTTAATATTGCTGTTCTTTTCTTTTTCAAATATTTCAACATGGTTATTGCTGTGATCGAATCTGTCATGGCGCCCGGGGACAGGGGACTCATGGCTTCGGTATTTACACTGGAAGGGACGGGAGCTCTGGGCTTTCCCGAGATAGTACTCCCCATAGGCATATCTTTCTTTACCTTTCAGGCTATGTCCTACGTGGTGGATGTTTACCGCAGGAAATGTGATGTCCAGAAGGATGTGCTTGATTTTGCACTTTACATATCACTTTTCCCTCAGCTTATAGCAGGTCCCATTGTCCAGTACAGCGATATTGAAAAGCAGTTACGGGGCAGGCATGAGGGGTTCCAAAAGTTTTCCGCCGGAGTAAAACGTTTCTGCTATGGCCTGGGCAAAAAAGTGATAATAGCCAATTCCCTTGCGGAATGTGCAGACAGCATATGGGCATCTGATATAGCGCACCTTGGTACTGCCACCGCACTTCTGGGGGCTGTATGCTACACTCTTCAGATCTATTATGATTTTTCCGGGTATTCGGATATGGCAATAGGCCTGGGAAAAATGCTGGGCTTTGAGTTCAGGGAGAATTTTAATTACCCGTATACATCCCTGTCTGTCAGGGAATTCTGGCGCAGATGGCATATATCGCTGTCATCCTGGTTCAGGGATTATGTCTATATTCCACTGGGAGGCAGCAGGCGCGGGCTTAGGAAGACATGCATAAACCTTGTGATAGTTTTTCTTCTGACGGGAATCTGGCACGGTGCTAATTTTACTTTTATTTTCTGGGGCTTGTACTACGCGGTATTCCTGCTGATAGAGAGACTCTTTCTCGGAAAGTACCTGGATAAGAATCCGGTCAGGGTACTGAATGTCATATACACCTTTTTGGTGGTGATGGTGGGCTGGATATTCTTCCGTTCGGATAATATTATCCAGGGCTTTCAGTTTACGGGACAGCTTTTTTCGGGAGCTGGCTCTGTAGAAAACAGCATCCTGAATTTTATATCTATGAGATTATTATTGGTACTTCTGCCGGCACTGCTTTTGTCCGGGCCGGTGCAGAGACTGCTTGAGAAAGCATACCGGAAATGTTCGGAAAATATTGCGGTCAGGATAGCTGACCTGGGAATACAGATGGTGCTACTGCTTGTATCCATAGTGCTGATAGTGAGTGGGACATACAACCCGTTTATATATTTTCAGTTTTAGTCGGGCGACAGAAAAATGGAAAACAAAAAGGACTATTTAAACATAATATCTTCCGTAATGTTCGTGCTGCTGGTGGTGCTTCCGCTGCCGCTGTGGCTGGGCTTTAGTGCAGCTGCGCCTGAGGGCAGCAGTCTTAAGGGTTTTATCGATCCGGAGAATACTGAAAAGAGGGTGCTGGCAGAACTTCCCGGGAGTATGGATGCCGCTACACTGACCTCGGATTATGAGGCATATTATAACGACCATCTGCCTTTCAGGAATCTGATGATAAAGTACTATAATGCGTCAAACAGCAGACTGGAATCTATATACCGGAGGCATGTGGGGGCGACGCTGGCCCAGGTGTTCTATTCAGATGAAAAGGATGAGAATGGCAATGAGTATATGTTCCCGGTAACCAGTGACAATGAACTGGTGCTATTCGGGCGCGACGACTGGCTTTTCTATTTAGGTGAGAATTCACTGGATTATTACAGGGGTACTAATGTCATGGATGAAGCGGAAATGGCAGAGCATCTGGAAAAAATGGAGGAGCTGCAGAAAATTTGTGACGAGAAAGGCATACAGCTTGCATTTCTTATGATCCCCAACAAGGAAACGGCTTATTCGGAAAACATGCCGTCATACAGGATAGAGAGTGAAAAGCGCAGGCAGGCAGTTTTTTCGGAGTATGTAAATGAAAATTCGGACATAGTCTATGTCTACCCTCTGGAAGAGCTGGAGGCGGGCAAAAAAATGATGCCCATGTATTTTAAATACGATACCCACTGGAATATGGCCGGCGCCTTTGTGGGCATGGAAGCACTGTACGAGGCAATGGGGCTTCCCACGGAGGATGTGGAGAATACCATATATAAAGAAGAGCCTTCGCCGGCATCCAACGGGGATCTGGTGTCCCTGGGCGGCCTTGATCCGGCACTTTACCCCGATGACGTGGCCTATACGTTTTCATACAGGCCGGAGCTTACCATACTGACCTTTGACAATACCCAGACATCAGACCTGCTTTTCAGCGGTCATTATAAAGTGACTACCGACAGCCCTACGGGAAAATCCCTTGTGATGCTGGGGGATTCCTTCACCCTCTCCATCATGAACTATATGCTCAGGGATTTCCCGGAGTCATGCTTTGCTAACAGAAGCGATGTCTTCAATATAAAAGACGAAGTGAGGAGTGCGGACATCATAGTGCTGGAGTCCTGCGAACGCCTTGACTACAGGCTGTGGGATGATGTGGATAATCTGATAGAAGTGCTGGGAGAGGAGTGAGTTACGATGGTTTCAGATAAGGCGCCGGAGATAAACAAAGAGGATGTGGAGATCCTCTATGAGTCAAAATATGCAAATTTGTATAAGCTTCACTATGGCGCAGAGGGGAAGTTTTACTATGATGCCAGCCGGAGGAAGAAGGATGACCTGGCTGTTGTGAAGCATGGCGAAGACTTTAAGAATATGATACCGGATGCAGTGAGCTGTTTTGTTATTCTTAAAGGAAAAGACGAGCCGGTGCTTTTGCTGTCCAGGGAATTCAGATATGTTACGGGACAGTTTATAACCGGAGTTCCCGCAGGGCTTATAGATGCGGAAGATAAAGATGCAGAGCAGCCGGTGCTCCTGGCCGCAAAGCGTGAGCTTTTTGAAGAGACGGGGATTGAGCCCGACGAGGCTAAGGGTGATGTCCTTAAAATCATAAATCCCCTTGTTTTCTCCACACCTGGCTTTACTGATGAAAGCAACGCGCTGGTGTGTGCCGTGATCAATACGGAAGGCAGGGAACTTAAGCTTACCCAGGAAGGAGCCGTGGGCAAGGAGATCTTTTCGGGCTTTGTCATGGTGAATAAGGACGAGGCCATGAAGATGCTTAAGGAGGGAATGGATGACAGAGGGGTGTATTACTCTGTCTATACCTGGATGTCCCTGATGTATTTCGTGTCAGGTATGTGGAATGAGTAAAGGATTTATTGTATCACATTCCGGACAGCCTTGTTTGTTCCTATGGTAAGTGCCAGGACTACCTTTATGACTTCGGGGATAAGGTAGGGTATGACACAGGCTGAAAGTGCCATGGCCAGGGTGGCCTTGCTGCCGTCATCGGCGGTGTAGAGCTTTATGAACCACATTGTACCGAAGGTGTAGCAGACCACGAGTCCCAGAATGATGGCTGTAATGTATACCCAGAGTTTTTTTCCTAATATTTTTTCAAATGCCCACATAACCAGGGCGGTTCCGAGAAAACCAATGATATATCCGCCTGTCGGTCCCATGAGCCTTGCAATGCCTCCGGTGAATCCGGAAAAAACGGGAACACCGACAGCACCTAAAAGAATGTAAACTGTTATGGCTATGGTTCCTCTCATTCCGCCGAGCAGCAGAACAGCGAGCATTACCGCGAAGGTCTGCAGTGTGAAGGGAATAGTGGTCGGTATGCTTATCCATGAGCAGACTGTTATAAGTGCTACGGCAGCGCCGATATATGTTATATCTATAGTATGAAATATCTTTTTATCCTTGGATCTTGTGATACTGTCTGTTTCGGCTGTCATTTTTTCGCCCTCCGATAGTTAATTTTTTCCTGCCCAAAGGATATTAACACTATGAAAATAAATTGTCAACATATTTGAAAATAGGTTAACAATAGGGTTTTGCGTTTACAATTATCATTGAGAAAGTGTTCTGTCCCGCAGAATACAAGATATAGAATGCCAAATTGGCAGTTACGGTTGGCCGGAAAACGTTTTATATTCGTTCCCCTCATCAATAAGATGTGTTTTTGAAAAAAAATCACACTAAATCTATGAAAAATACTACCATTTTGAAAAAAAATGTGTATAATTAAAGTCGTGGTCTGTGGCTATGGCTATGGTACAAGATGTTGAGACCGCTATATATCATATGAGGGGACATGAAAAGCGTTCCTGATATTACTTTTTATAGCAGGAGATTATTTGTGAGAAACAGAGGTTATCGTTTCATTGTCAGGGATCTGGGGTTTTCTAACGGATCTGTGGCGCTATGCGTAAATTCTACCTGGATCAATGAGCTGCTCAGGGAAAATGGCATCGATCCGGTGATATTCAGAAAACTGACATGGGAAGATCTGTATGCTGCAGCCGGTTCAGAATGCCAGCGCAGGGTGATAGCAGATCTTAGACCAAGAAACTTCTGGCAGATGTGTGACACGGTATCTCTTATGTATACTCGTTACGATTCCGTTGACGGAACGGATGCATATCTGGAGTCATGGTTCAAGCAGTATCCCATACTTGTGGCAGAAGATATATATGAGTTTATGCTTGATGAGGGATATTCCCAGGAAGAGGCTGTTGAACTCATGGAGTACTGTAGGGAGCACATAGGCGACTGCGACAGGAGCGATCTTCGCGATATGCTTGAGCTTTACGATGTGCCTGATGAAATAAGCAGCGTGATACTTGATATCCGCAGGCTTCCTTCCAGAGAGAGGATGATAGCAGAGCTTTTAAAGCTTCTGTCACGTGCGGCTGTTGAACTGGAACGTCGTCCGGAACTTAAGGAAACGAAGGACATTTATTAAGTAAGAATAAACATCATTATATTATGAATAGCAAACCGCTTTTCCGGGAATGGGGAAAGGCGGTTTTTTTATTCCTGTTTTATTTTAGCAACATTCGGTAAATACACCGCAACTTTTGAAAAGTAATTGAATTTTCCGTATGTTACCATGATAACGGTGCAGTTTGTTCTGATGCGACGACTGAGTATTTGTTTGACGCATGTTGCAAGTGTTGGTATAGTGCAGGGATTCGGGGTAATTTTATGAAAAAAGAATTTAAGGAAATTGCAAAAAAACTTGTTGATTCCATGACTTTGGAGGAAGCAGCATCGCAGATTAAATATGACAGTCCGGCAGTGGAATCACATGATATTCCGGCATATAACTGGTGGAATGAGGGACTTCACGGACTTGCAAGGGCGGGGACTGCGACAGTTTTCCCTCAGGCTATAGCTCTTGCAGCAATGTTTGATAAAGATATGCTGCAGGAGATCGGTGATGTAATAGCGACTGAAGCCAGGGCGAAGTACAACGAATCATCAAAATACGGCGACAGGGATCTGTACAAGGGAATCACCATGTGGTCGCCTAATGTGAATATATTCAGAGATGCGAGATGGGGCAGAGGCCAGGAAACATACGGCGAGGATCCGTACCTGACCGGGGCTCTTGGCGTTGCTTTTATAAAAGGTCTCCAGGGAGATGGAAAATATCTGAAGACATCTGCCTGCGCGAAGCATTATGCAGTACATTCCGGCCCTGAGGCTCTGAGGCATGGCTTTGATGCAAAGGCTTCAGCTAAGGATCTGGAAGAAACTTATACACCGGCATTTTATGCAGCTGTTAAAGAGGCTGATGTTTCCGGTGTTATGGGTGCATATAACAGAGTAAACGGCGAGCCGGCATGTGCAAGCCAGGAGCTTGTTGTTAAGAGGCTCAGGAAGGACTGGGGATTTGACGGATACTTTGTATCAGATTTCCTTGCCCTTATGGATATTCATGAAAACCATCATGTGACAAAGAATGTTGTAGAATCCGCTGCTCTTGCATTAAAGGCAAGCTGTGACGTAAACGCGGGTTATGTATACAGGGAGATCATGGAGGCCTACAGGCAGGGCCTGGTTACTGAGGAAGAGATAAGAAGTGCAGCGGTAAGCGCGTATACCATCAGGGCTGCACTGGGAATGTTCTCAGACGACTGCGAGTATGACAGCATCGGAATTGATGCACTGGATACTGATGAATCTGCCACACTTTCATATAAGGCAAGCGTAAATTCAACGGTTCTTCTTAAGAACGACGGACTGCTTCCTTTAAATAAAGATAATGTGAAGTCCATTGCTGTTATTGGTCCTACAGCTACATCCATTGCCGTTCTGGAAGGCAACTATAACGGAACTTCATCAAGGTATGTAACAAACCTTCAGGGCATAAGAAATGCAGTAAATCCCGGCACAAGGGTTCTCTATTCAGAAGGATCTCATCTCTTTAACAGTAAGGTTCAGAATCTTGCTGTTGATGATGACAGGCTCAGCGAGGCGGAAACTGTGGCAAGAGCCAGTGATGTGGTTGTTCTGTGCGTCGGCCTTGATTCCACTATTGAAGGTGAAGAGGGAGATACCGGAAATGCTTTCGCAGCCGGTGACAAGACATCCCTTTTCCTTCCGGAATCACAGCAGAAGCTCATCAAGAGAGTCGCAGATACAGGTAAGCCTGTGATAATAGTCTGCAATACCGGCAGTGCTATTGACTTCAGCTTCGAGGAAGAAAATGTCAGTGCCATAATTCAGAGCTGGTACAGCGGTCAGGCAGGCGGTCAGGCTGTAGCTGACATCATATTCGGTCAGGCCTGCCCGGGTGGAAAGCTTCCGGTTACTTTCTATAAGGATGGCACACAGCCTCCTATGGAAGATTACAGCATGAAGAACAGGACATACAGGTACTTCACCGGCGAGCCTTTATATCCTTTCGGTTATGGACTTTCCTATTCAAGTTTTGAATACAGTGATGTAAAGATAAATGAAAATGATACGGATGCAGTTTCCGGTGTCAGCGTAAGTGTTACGGTGAAGAATACCGGAACGGTTAAGGCTGATGAGATCGCAGAACTTTACATAAACAATCAGATCGGGGAAAAGCTTACCAATGGACTGAATGATGATGTTGTGAACCTGAAAGAGTCAACAGACGTTGACAATCAGCCTTTCTTCAGTCTGGCAGGATTTGAAAGGATCACCCTGGCGCCCGGGGAAACCGGAACGGTTACATTTAAGCTGGGAGAAAGAGCTTTTGATACCGTTCTCGAGGACGGAAGGCGTGTTAAACTGCATGGACTCTACAAGCTGTTTGTGGGCGGACAGCAGCCGGATGCAAGGAGCGAAGCACTTACCGGAAATAAGTGCCTGACGGCGGAAGTAAAAATTTGATTCATCAACCGAAAGTGCGTTCTCACACGCGAGCCTGCTTGCGGAACGGTCCGTGTGAATCAGAAATATAAAAGTAAGAAATCAGCACAGTTGCAAAAATAACGAGGAGGATTAATAACATGAAGAATTTACCTGAAGTAAAAATGGGAATCATAGCAGTGAGCAGGGATTGTTTCCCTATGTCGCTCTCTGAAAGCAGGAGAAAGGCTGTTGTTGCAGCATATAAAGCAAAGTATGGCGATATCTTCGAATGCCAGACAACTGTTGAAAATGAAGTAGATATGAGAAAGGCTCTTGCAGAAGTAAATGCTGCAGGATGTAATGCCCTTGTTGTATATCTTGGCAATTTCGGACCGGAAACACCTGAGACACTTTTAGTTAAGGAATTCAAGGGCCCTTCAGCTGTGATCGCAGCCGCAGAGGAGTCAGGCGACAGGCTTCTTGATGACAGAGGTGATGCATACTGCGGTATGCTCAATGCCAGCTACAATCTTAAGCTCCGCAACCTTCGTGCATACATTCCTGAGTATCCTGTAGGGGACGCAGATGAATGTGCAGATATGATAAATGATTTCAAGACCGTTGCAAGAGTAGGAATAGCTCTCAGTGACCTGAAGATCATAAGCTTTGGTCCCCGTCCCCAGGATTTCCTGGCATGCAACGCTCCCATCAAGCAGCTTTACAATCTTGATGTTGAGATCGAAGAGAATTCAGAGCTTGACCTCTTTGAGGCATTTAAGAAGCATGAAGGCGATGAGAGGATTCCTGCAGTTGTTGAGGATATGGCTGCAGAGCTTGGTGCAGGCAATAAGAAGCCTGAGATCCTTTCAACCCTTGCACAGTACGAGCTTACACTTCGTGACTGGATAGAGGCTCATAAGGGCTGCAAGAGCAATGTGATCGTTGCCGGAAAGTGCTGGCCTGCATTCCAGACACAGTTCAAGTGCGTGCCCTGCTATGTTAACAGCCGTCTTGCTAAGGATGGTATCCCCGTTTCCTGTGAGGTTGATATTTACGGTGCTCTTTCAGAGTACATCGGCGAGCTGGTAAGCGAAGATACAGTTACTCTTCTTGATATAAACAATACGGTTCCCAAGGATATGTATGAAGCAGAGATCAAGGGCAAGTTTGCTTATGATTATAAGCTTACTGATACATTCATGGGCTTCCATTGCGGAAACACAGCTACAGACAAGCTTGCTTTCTGTGAGATGAAGAACCAGAAGATCATGGCCCGTTCACTTCCTGTAGAAGTTACAAACGGAACCCTTGAGGGTGACCTGATCCCCGGTGAAGCAACGATCTTCAGACTGCAGAGTACGGCAGATGCTAAGCTTCGTGCCTATGTTGCAGAGGGTGAGATCCTTCCCGTAAGGACAAGATCCTTCGGCGCCATCGGCGTATTCGCTGTTCCTGAAATGGGTCGCTTCTATCGTCACGTACTTGTTCAGAAGAATTATCCTCATCATGCAGCGATCACGTTCCATCATAACGGAAGACTGCTATATGATGTATTCAAGTATCTGGGCGTTAAGTTTGACGAGATAGATTATAACCAGCCGGCCGGCGTAAGGTATAAGTCTGAGAACCCTTTTCCTAAAAAGTGAAATAAGTGACAGTTTTATGAAATCTTTGTGACGTCTCTAAAGTGTGTCACAAAGAAGACTTATGAGGGGTGGGGAGGCAGGCATAGTTACAGTAAAAATGTAACATGCCTGCCTTTTATTTATAGTAATCGAACGGTTTCAAAAACATTAGATAGTAATCAAGGAGGTTATTAAACATGTTTATAGGTGTTGATCTTGGTACATCCGCAGTTAAGCTGCTTGCCATGAGTAATGAGGGTGAGATCCTTAAGACAGTGTCGGTTGAATATCCCATTAGTTTTCCTCAGTCCGGATGGTCCGAGCAGAATCCTGAGGACTGGTACAAAGGGACGATCGAGGGCATCGGAAAGCTTCTCGAATCGGTTTCCGACAAAACGGTGGACGGAATCGGCGTTGGCGGACAGATGCACGGGCTGGTTATTCTTGATGAAAATGACAATGTGATCAGACCTGCGATCCTGTGGAATGACGGAAGGACCACCAAGGAGACAGATTATCTTAATACTGTAATAGGTCAGGACAAATTGTCAGAATACACCGGCAATATAGCATTTGCAGGATTTACGGCACCGAAGGTACTCTGGGTTAAGGAAAATGAGCCTGAGAATTTTGCTAAGATCAGCAAGCTGATGCTCCCGAAAGATTACATTGTATATAAACTTACCGGTGCTTACGTATCCGATTATTCGGATGCATCGGGAATGCTGCTCCTGGATGTTAAGAATAAGTGCTGGTCAAAGGAAATGCTTGAGATATGCGGAATTTCCGGTATTTCAATGCCTGAATTGCATGAGAGTTTTGATGTGGTAGGTGAGGTTAAGTCTGATGTATGCAGTCAGCTTGGAATCACAGGCACGCCTAAGGTTGTTGCGGGTGCCGGAGACAATGCGGCAGCAGCCATCGGAACCGGAACTGTAGGCGCCGGAAGGTGCAACATCTCTTTGGGTACATCGGGAACCATCTTTATTTCAAATGATAAGTTCTCTGTTGACGATAAGAATTCACTTCATTCATTTGCCCATGCAGACGGCGGTTTCCACCTTATGGGTTGCATGCTTTCCGCTGCATCCTGCAATAAGTGGTGGATGGATGAAATCCTTAAGGATAAGGATTATGCAGGAAACCAGGCGGGTATCACAAAGCTTGGTGAAAATAATGTATTCTTCCTTCCTTATCTCATGGGAGAAAGATCCCCTCATAATGATCCTCTGGTAAGGGCAGGATTTCTGGGAATGAGCATGGATACCACAAGGGAGGATATGGTTCTGGCAGTGCTTGAAGGCGTTGCATTCGGACTCAGGGATTCCCTGGAGGTTGCAAGAAGTCTTGGGGTGGAGATAAATATTTCCAACATATGCGGCGGCGGTGCCAAGAGCCCGTTATGGAGAAGGATAATTGCAAATGTAATGAATATCAGCCTTGAAATCCAGGAAAATGATGAAGGTCCTGCTCTTGGCGGCGCGATCCTTGCGGCTGTCGGCTGCGGGAAATATGAAAATGTTGAAACTGCAACAGCACAGCTGGTAAAGGTTAAGGAAGTTATTAAGCCGGAAGCTGACCTGGTTGCAAAATATGAGGAGAAATACGCAACATTTAAGAAACTTTATCCGACAGTTAAGGACTTGTATAAGTAACTATTAAAGAGCTTGGGTAACTGATTATAAAAAAGGAGGGAGAGGTAAAATGAGCGTTAATGTGTTTGGCAGAACCCAGGATGGTGAAATCGTAAATGCCTACACCATAAGAAACAGTTCCGGAATGACAGCTACCATAATAAGCTTCGGAGCTACTGTTACCAATCTGTTCGTTCCGGATAAAAACGGTGAACTCATAGATGTCCAGCTTGGATATGACAGTATCAGTGCATACGAACAGGGCGGTGCTTTTTTCGGGGCGATAATAGGCAGAAATGCTAATCGCGTCAAGGATGGAAAGGTTGTTATCGATGGCGTGACCTACAAGATGGATTGCAATGATAATGAAAACAACCTTCACAGCGGTTATAACGGAACCGACAAAAAGGTGTGGACGGTTCTTCCACAGGAAAATGATGCATGCGTCACCATGATGTGCAAGACAAATGATTTAGAGCAGGGGCTTCCCGGCGGCTTGACCATGACAGTTACTTATTCAATAAGCGAGGATAACGAACTTAGGATTACCTATGACGCAATCCCTGATAAAAAGACTGTCATCAATATGACGAGCCATATGTATTTCAACCTGAACGGCCATAACAAAGGCTCAATAGAGGATCATGTACTTACCCTTTATGCGGATACGTACAATCCGGTAATTGATGCAAAATCCATTCCAACTGAAGAAAATGCTCCTGTCGAAGGTACTGCCTTTGATTTCCGCAGCCCCAAGAAGATCGGAAAAGATATAGGTGCTGATGATGTTCAGTTAGACTATGTGGGTGGCTACGATCATAATTATGTGATAAATGGCGGAACAGGCAATATAAGACATTTTGCGACTCTCTACTCAGAGGAAAGCGGAATCTGCATGGATTTATATTCAGATCAGACGGGAACTCAGTTCTATTCAGGCAATCTTATCGGGGAACAGGACGGCAAAGGCGGTGCAAAATATACAGACCGGAGCGGAATGTGCCTTGAGCCGCAGTACATACCTAATGCAATGAACTTCATAGAAGAGTCGAGCATAGACTGTCCGATATTTGACAAGGACGAGCATTATCATACCGAAAGTATTTATAAATTTACGGTTAAATGATGTATGGCCCAAAGCACTTTGCTGCTGAGGACGTACAAATGCGTGTATAAGACGCAGGCGGCCTGTTAATTGCAAAACGGATTAAGTTGCTGGCTGTCAGTAACTGGAAGAATCGATAGGTTATGAGCAGTTATCCATTTGTTAAACAATTAGCAACATTTGTTAAAAGTTTCGCAATAAATGATAAGTAATGAATTAACTGCTTTTGTATAATGTTGAATGTAGGGAAATATGGGAAGGAAATTCTTTTTAGAGCGTAAGCATTATAAGGGGTTTCCAAAGTATTAAGGAGGTTAAAAGAATGAAAGTATTCAAGCGTGCTATGGCCATCGCACTCAGTGCATGTATGGTAGCATCAATGACAGCCGGATGTACCGGAAGTGGCGACACAGGTACTCCTTCAACAGGAACCGAGACCGGTGGAACTGAGACCGGTGGCGAAACCACTGGCGGCGAAACCACTGGTGGTGATACCACAGGCGGATCCGCAGAAGGCGGCACAATCAATGTTTGGGCATTCACAGACGAAGTACCCGGCATGATTGAGAAGTTCAAGGAAGCACATCCTGATTTCAACTATGAGATCAACACAACAATCATAGCTACAACAGAAGGTGCTTATCAGCCTGCACTTGACCAGGCACTCGCAGCAGGCGGAGCTGATGCTCCTGATATCTACTGCGCAGAGGCAGCTTTCGTACTGAAGTATACAAAGGGTGATATGGCATCTTTCGCTTGCCCTTATGATGATCTCGGAATCAATACTCAGGCTGAGATTGACGAAGCTCAGATCGCTCAGTACACAGTTGATATCGGAACAAATCCGGACGGCAAGGTTGTTGGTCTTGGATATCAGGCAACCGGCGGTGCGTTCATCTACAGACGTTCAATCGCTAAGGAAGTATTCGGAACAGATGATCCTGATGAAATCGCTAAGATCATCGGCTCGGGTTCACAGAACTGGGATAAGTTCTATGAGGCAGCTGAAACACTTAAGGCAAGCGGCTATGGTATCGTATCCGGTGACGGTGATATCTGGCACGCAATCGAGAACAGCTCTGATAAGGGTTGGATCGAAGATGGCAAGTTAGTTATCGATCCTAAGAGAGAAGCATTCCTTGACTACTCAATGGAGCTCATGGAGAACGGTTATCACAATGATACTCAGGACTGGTCAGACGCATGGTTCGCTGATATGAAGGGCGAAGGCGCAAAGGGTATCTTCGGTTTCTTCGGTCCTGCATGGCTCATCAACTACACACTTGCACCTAACTGCGGTGGCGAGAGCGTAGGCGAAGGCACATATGGTGACTGGGCAGTTTGTGCACCTCCTGTTGGTTTCTTCTGGGGCGGTACATGGGTACTTGCTAACAAGGATTCCGAGAAGAAGGAAGCTGTTGGACAGATCATCGATTGGATCACACTTGACTGCACAGAGGACGGTCTCCAGTATAAGTGGGCTAACGGAACACTTAACGGCGAAGGCGGCACAAAGGACTGCGTAGCTTCCGCAACAGTTATGGCTATGTCAGACGGAACACTTGATTTCCTCGGCGGACAGAACATGTTCGATGTATTCGGCGAAGCTAACAGCTATGCAAACGGTAAGAACCTGACACAGTATGATGAGACAATCAACCAGTATTGGAGAGATCAGGTACGTCAGTACACATCAGGTCAGAAGACCAGAGATCAGGCAATCGCTGATTTCAAGCAGAACGTAGCTGCTAACCTTGACGTAACAGTAGAATAATTATTAAACAAATACAGTAGAATAATTATTAAAAAATGATGAAGGGGCGATGGAACGAGCTTCCATCGCCCTAATTTTAAACAAAACAGAAACAACCAATTAACTTACGGAGGTTAAAATGAGAAAGAAGAAGACCGGTATGGTCAAATATGGCAAATATGGTTATATTTTCAGTCTTCCTTTTGCGATTGCCTTCCTTGTATTTCAGCTTTATCCTATCCTTTTCACTGCCTTTATCGGATTTACTGATCTGAAGGGCGTGGTACCCGGTGAAATTCATGTCCTTGAAAATCCGTTTGAAAATTTCCAGCAGGTATTAACCAATCCTGTATTTCAGGGTGCTCTTGGAAATACATTTCTTATCTGGCTGTGTAACTTCATACCTCAGTTAAGCTTGGCACTTCTGCTGACAGCGTGGTTTACGGATAGAAGGTGGAAGCTTAAGGGGCAGGGAATATATAAGGTACTTATCTA
>JAILDD010000001.1 GCA_024689605.1 Lachnospiraceae bacterium | reverse complement strand
ATTCATTCCGGTATCTGTTGCCATTGACCAGTTGTTATGCTTACCTGAACCGTTAACGCCTGCGAAAGGCTTCTCATGAAGGAGACATACCATGCCGTGCTTTCTTGCAACCTTCTGCATGATCTCCATTGTAAGCTGGTTGTTATCTGTAGCCACATTAGTTGTGGAGAAGATGGGTGCAAGCTCGTGCTGTGCAGGAGCAACTTCGTTGTGCTCTGTCTTTGCAAGGATTCCCAGCTTCCAGAGCTCTGCATTTAAGTCTTCCATAAAAGCTGTTACCCTGGGCTTGATAACACCGAAGTAATGATCATCAAGTTCCTGTCCCTTAGGAGGCATAGCTCCGAAAAGTGTCCTTCCCGTATAAACAAGGTCCGGTCTCTTTTCAAACATTTCTTTATCAATAAGGAAGTATTCCTGCTCAGGTCCTACGCTTGTTCTTACATACTTAGCTTCTACGCCGAAAAGCTTAAGTATTCTCTTAGCCTGACGGTCAAGTGCCTGCATGGAACGAAGGAGCGGTGTCTTCTTATCAAGAGCATCTCCTGAGTATGAACAGAATGCTGTGGGAATGCAGAGTGTATGATCCTTGATAAATGCATAAGATGTAGGATCCCATGCTGTATATCCTCTTGCTTCAAAAGTAGCTCTTAAGCCGCCTGAAGGGAATGAAGATGCATCAGGCTCGCCCTTGATCAGCTCCTTGCCGGAGAATTCCATGATCACGCCTCCATCGGGAGAAGGTGTGATAAAGCTATCGTGCTTCTCTGCGGTAACACCGGTAAGAGGCTGGAACCAATGTGTGAAATGGGTTGCTCCCTTTTCAACTGCCCAGTCACGCATCTGAAGTGCAACTGCTTCTGCAACTTCTTCGTCAAGCTTTTCATTCTCGTCGATGGTCTTCTTAAGAGAACTGTAAACATCGGCTGAAAGCCTTGCTCTCATAACCCTGTCGTCAAAAACCATAGAACCGAAAATCTCAGGTACATTCTGTTTTTCCATTGTCGTCCTCCTTAAATATAATTGCTGTTTTTTATCCAACAGCTTTGTTTTAGGAAAAAAGAAAAGGCGCCTCGGAGTAATCTCCGAGACGCCCTTGTCTCACGTGTTCATAGTAAATGCATATCAAAAATTTGTCAAGAATATTTTTTTTAAAATTTTAAAAAATTTGAAAAGGGATCCTCCCCCTTTGACCTAAGCTTTATCTTTCGGTAAAATATAGCTTGTGTTTTTAAAGGAAAGAGGCATGGATTGATGAGACTTCCATCAATACAAAACATAAAAAAACATATACTTTATAACGGTCTTTCCAAAAGACTTTATAGGGAGTCTAACTATATTCTAGTCAGGGAAAACAACTCCACAATGAACGGTCTCAGTTTCATAACCGTTGTTGCCGGTGCTCTGCTCTCCCTGCTTTCAGTATCCGGACTGCTGAGCCGCAATGTTCTGCCGGCTTACCTTTTTTTGTTTCTTTCGTCACTTGTATTCATACTATTCAGAAAGATCTTTAAAGAAGCAAAAAAAGTTGTTACCCAAACCATATGTTTTATGCAGGCAGCCTGCCTCCTTATCTACGGAATACTTAACAGCGCGATTTTTTCCGCCAACCCGGAAACCGGCGGAACCATATTCGTTGCGCTCCTATTAGTGACTCCGTTCCTGATGATAGACCTGCCATACCGTATGGATGTACTGCTTATAGTATCCACCGTCGCATACTGCATACTGCTGCGCTTTTTCAAAGTTCCGTCACTTCATATGATCGATACGGTAAATGCAGTGTCCATCCTTATCGCCGCCCTTATGTGCAACTGGATATTCGCTTACAAAAGGATGCAGTCCATTGCAGACAGACTCTATATCGAAAAAGCCCGCAATACGGATGACCTGACAGGCCTGCTCCGCAGGGGAACTGCCCGGACAATAACTGAAAGCTATTTAAACTACCCCAGCCACAGCGGTTACTTCGTTGTGCTTGACATTGATGAATTCAAAAAAATAAATGATACACAGGGGCACCTCTACGGTGATGAGGTGATAAAGAAAGTTGCCTCAATACTTAAGAAAAACCAAAGACCCCGGGATATAATCTCCAGATTTGGCGGAGATGAATTCACCATGTTCTTAGCAAGGAACGACCAGGACAGCGCACTTGAAACTATGGATGCAATATTTGCTGACATAGCAGAGGAATTCAGTAATGCCCAGTGCAGCATAACCTGTTCAGCAGGCATAACTAAAGCTGGCAGCGGCGACAGCTATGACGATTATTTTGCCTATGCCGACGAAGCCCTTTACCGCTCAAAAAACGAAGGAAAAAACCGCTACACTATCTTTACAGCCTGAAGCGGTACACCCTGGCTTCATAAGGTGCAAACCACTCTTTACCTATCGCGTCTCCCATTCCCTCATGAGAAACAGCATCTGAATAAAGGATTGCCTTTGCGGCATTCCTGAGACGGTGTCCGTCCTCTGTATTCTCATTGTAATTAGCAATCACAAGTTTAGCCTTCTTTCCCACAAATTCATGGGGAATCCTTACCCTGACCGGAAGCTTTGAAAATGAGCACATCACCAGATAGCATATATCTCCCAGCCTTCTCTCATACATATAGATATGCCTGTCATTCGGAAAATATTCTTTGTATGAACCGTATACCAGTGTCCTGCTGTGACGCCTGATCTTAAGGCATTTCCTGTAGAAATTCAGTATGCTGTCAGCATCATGCTCCTGGCTTGCCACGTTCACTTTCCTGTAATTCGGATTCACGAAAAACCAGGGCCTATGCGTAGAAAATCCGGCATATCTACTGCCGTTCCACTGCATGGGAGTACGTGAAGAATCACGGCTGGAAAAATGTATACGCTTCAGCCGACGCTCCACAGTATCTTTAAGGTTGTACTTGTGATAGTTCGTCTTTGAAGAAACATCCACATAATCGTCAATGGACTTAAGGCGTATATTTGTCATGCCTATTTCCTGGCCCTGATATATAAAAGGCGTTCCCTGCAGGAAGAGATAGCTTACCGCCAGAGAGGTGCCGCTCTCCCTGCGCAGCCTCTCGCTTCCGTAACGGCTAATGATCCTGGGATGGTCATGGTTTTCTATGTACAGCGCATTCCATGCCTTGCCCGCAAGGGCATACTGCCATTTCGACAATGCACGTTTGTATTTGCGCAGATCAAAGGGTCTGTGCACATATTCCGTGTAAAGACAGTCCGCCATCATGTGGTCAAAAGAGAACATCATATCCAGGGATTTTGTGGGACCTGTCAGATAGTTCATGGCAGACTTAACTGTAGTCATAGGGCCTTCACCCAGCTGAAAACAGTCATACTCTTCACAGACTTTACGGAATTCTCCGAGATAATCATGTATATGCGGGCCGTCCTTATAGTGGGGCATACCGTTTACAACAGGCACAAAGGGAAGGCCGTCGGGAAGCCCCTCTTTTTTGGATATGAAATTAATAACATCCTCCCGGAATCCGTCCACTCCCATGTCCAGCCAGAAGCGCAGTATGCTCTTTACTTCCTCCCGGACTTTCGGATTGTCCATGTTTAAATCAGGCTGTTTTTTTGCAAAAAGATGCAAGTAATACTGGCCTCTCTGCTCATCATATTCCCAGGCATTTCCCTCCAGTATGGACTCCCAGTTGTTTGGCTTGTCCCGCCAGATGTAATAGTCACTGTAGGGATTGTCCTTACCCTTCCTGCTTTCAATAAACCAGGGATGCTCGTCGGATGTATGGTTTATGACCAGATCCATAATGACCTTAAGTCCCAGACGATGCGCCTTGTTTAACACCTTCTTAAAATCATCCAGGGTGCCGTAGTCAGGATGGATGTCCTTGTAATCGGATATGTCATACCCGAAATCAGCATTAGGAGAAGGATATATGGGTGAAAACCATATGCCATCCACCCCAAGGTTCTTAATATATTCAAGCTTTCCGTATACGCCTTCCAGATCCCCTATTCCGTCCCCGTTCCCGTCCATAAATGAACGAATCCAGATCTGGTAAAATGACATATATTTGTACCAGTCGTTTTTTCTCATTTTCCCCTCACACGCCGCGTCACTAATATCAGATTTTTGTTCCTTTGTTATCATCTATTATTGCTTTTTTTATTTCTCCGCCTTTTTCCCGAATATCATTTAACGCGTTCTTTGATGATCTCCCTATGTCATTCAGTGCAGTCCTCGAAGTCCTGCTTATATCATTCAGTGCGTTCTTGGATGATTTGCTTATGCCGTCCAGCACGTCGTACACATTTTCCTCCATGCCGAAATATATAGACTTCGGAAGCTCTATCATACGTTCGGTACTCTTATGAAGCTCTGCCGCGAAATCATAGAAATCATCAGAAAGATGCCTATGCATTCTGTCATTAAAGCTCTTCGAATCCGTAATAAATCCGCCCAGCCTCTTTCTTTCAAGCAGGCTCCTGTGTTCAAGCATCTCTGCAAACAGTCTGTCATCACGTTTTTCTATCAGCTCCTCATATCTTGCATATGCATCATGCACTGCACTTTCCCAGGATATGTATATCTCATCCATTGCATGCCGGCCGCATTCACGCATCTTTTCAGGATTCCTTCCAAGCTCCCTCAAAAGCGCTGCCATTGACTCTCCGTTCTCCTCGATGAGATAGCCGTTGCGTCCGTCAGTTATCCCCTCTGCCGCACATGAATCCTTTACCAGCACGCTTGCCAGTCCGCAGGCCGCAGCCTCACGCACCACTATTCCGTTGGTATCATATGTGGACGGGAATAAGAAAAGATCCGCCCTCGTATTCCAGGCCCTTAAGTTCTCCCTCTCATGGATAGCACCCGTAAAAATGACACGTCCGGTTCCGGTTCCCTGCACAGTGGTCACTTTTCCGTCTTCATTTACAACATCCACGGTTATTCCCCTGTGAATGAATGTATCCTGCATTTCCTTTGCATCAGCTCCGCTGCCGACGAATGCCATCCTGTAGTCAATGCCCTCATCCGACAGTTCCGACAGTGCATCGGCTATTATCATAAGCCCCTTGTATTTCATCAGCCTGCCCACAAAAAGATAAAGCGGCAGGTCTTCCGGAAGGTCAAAAACCCCCGTAACTTCCCTAACTTTGTCCCGGTCCGCAAGGCCCTTGGCAAAGTCCACGCCATTTGATACTACAGTGTATTCACCCTCGTACCCAAGACTCTTTAAGTTTTCACCGGCGCCTTCGCTTACAACCCATACTTCATCACAGACAGAGATGTTTGCCACCAGCGCACGTATGCTCTCCTTTTGCAGGAACTCCGCCTTTACAGCCCTTGCAATGTCAACGTCAAACTTCGTATGATACGTAAATACTATAGGGGCATCTGTCTCATTTCGAAGAATTCTCGCCATTATGGTAGAGGATACCGGGCAGTGGCTGTGAATGATATCAGGGGAAAATTTCTTAAGCCTTTCTATGGCCTCATGATTAAAAGGGTTTCCTGCCCTGTATCCTTTTACTATTTCCGTGGTGTCAAAGCTCCTGTACGGAACAACAGGATACGGATAGCTGTCATAATCCGCATCAGGATACTTAGGCGTTGCAACTATGACATCAGCCATATCCTGCTTAGTCATAATGCCTGCATAGTTCATTACAACATTTGCAACACCGTCTATGACAGGCGGAAAAGAATCATTTAAAAGACAAACGTGCATAATACCCCCTTAATATACAAAATCCTTTTATTTATAAAAAACAGCGGACACCTCACACCTGCCTGCGGACTGAAGCACATGCTGCAGCAATCCGAAAGCATTGTTAGTGTCCGCGTAACCATCTTTTCATCTGTGAACAGCAACGTAAACCGGTATCATTCACCAAGATATGCAGTAACCTCAACCTCGCATAAAACTCCCTTGGGCAGATCCTTTACCGCAACACAGCTTCTTGCAGGCTTGGAAACAAAATACTCTGAATAAACTGCATTGAATGCTGCAAAATCACCCATGTCAGCCAGGAAACAGGTGGTCTTTACCACATGCTCATAATCTGTGCCGGCAGCCTTCAGAATTTCTCCGACATTCTTGATAGCCTGCTCAGCCTGTGCCCTTATGCCTACTGCCTCAATTTCTCCGGTAGCCGGATTGATAGGAATCTGGCCTGAAGCAAAAAGCATATCTCCCGCTATTATTGCCTGTGAATAAGGTCCGATTGCTGCAGGTGCTTTTTCCGTACTGATAACTTTCATAATTTACCTCCGTATTGCTTGTTGTATTTTCATTCATCAAATCCTACTTTAACATAAAATCCGCGTTCTGTCTCATCAATCGACTGAACTACGCCCTCAAGGACTTTAAGCCTCTCAGCTATTGCAAAATTGCCGGACATTGCCAGAGACGGGTTGATAGTATAGTAATAACTGTGGGGCAAGGAACCCTCTGTAACAGTGACCTTGTCCCCTTCCTTAAGGAGTCCCGGCCTTTCCATTTTAAAATCCATGATACGCATGCTGCTATCTCCTCAGATCCTGTACTTGCATATGGGCTGCTTTGTCCCATACCATTCATGCTCCCCTTCTTCCACAAGACAGAAACCCGCAGCTTCCAGTGCCCGTCTGGCATGTTCATTGGAGGACCTGATACAGACAAATGCCTTATCAACGCTCAAGTGTTCCTTGACATTGTCCCCCGCCGCACGGATAAGCTCCGTTGCATACCCGTGATGCTGGTACTCCTCCGCAATGGAAAAATTTATCATGATATTGTAATCCGGCATACGCTTATAGGAAAGCACACCGATAAGCCTATTTTCGCTCTTAAGTACAACCCCGAAATATACCGGGAGATGTTCGATCCTGTAATTCGCTATCACCAGGTCCAGACGCCTCTTGGCATCCTCAAGACTATCAAAAATGTCGTTGGGAAGTTCCCTATTCGAAGCCTCTTTTGAATACTTGTACAAAAGCTCCGCGTCATCCGGCACAAGGCGTCTGACAGCAAGATTTGAAGTAACAAACAAAAGAATATTTTCTTTCATAAAGCATACTCCCTGTCAATTTTCACTCAAGCTTGTTATAGCACAATACAGTAGCTTTTTCAAGCTTTTGCGGGGTCTGTCACCTCTTATTTCTGTTCTTATTTTTACTCTTTTTTCTATCCAGCAGTCTGACCGTCTTACCGATATATTTTCCTATGAGTGGAAGCGAGACAGCCTCCTCAATTGACACCGCTTTCAACACAAAAACCATCGCTGAGTAAACCGGGACAGCAATGAATATAGGTACCAGAAGCTGAATTATATTTCCCACGCCAAGCAGCTTTAAAACATACAATATACCAGAGGTCACAGCCCCCATAATGACGGCAGCAAGTCCCGGCAGTATAAAGGTCTTTTTCCAGTCAAGAGAATACCCCGTACGCCTGCGCAGGCTGACCATATTGAGTACCGACGTAATAAGAGGAAATGACACATTCCCTATGATAAGAGCCATAACATTCATATCAGTTGAACAAAGCAATGCGATCAGAAGTATCACATGTATATTAAGAGAGATTGCCGCATGAAACACCGGTGTCCACATGCGGTCGCATCCCTGGAGCACGGATGACGAGATCGTTGACATAGTATAAAACACAATAGCAGAAGAACCGGTCTGCAGAAGAAGCACCGCCATTCCCATTTTATCACCCAATCTCGGAAACAGCGTCTGCATTACCGGGTCAGCCATAACAGCCAGGCCAACAGCTGAAGGAAGTGCTATCAGCAGTGTAAATTTAAATACCTGGTCGGTCTTACGTTTCAGTTCAGCCGTATCTTTTCTGGAAAAAGCAGCCACGATTGTCGGGATCGTAGCAGAAGCCATAGCCGTCGCAATAGCAGCAGGAAGATTGATCATCTGATTATACTGGGTATTAAAGATTCCCTGCATCACTGTAGTTTCTGCCTGTGAGATCTGCTGAACCCTGACCACGAGATTACCGAATATCAGGTCGTCAAGGGTATAGCCAAGCTGATAAACAGACTGACTTATTATGATAGGAAAAACCGTTGCTATAAGAGCCTTCCACAAAAGACGTTTCTCTTCATCCGGCAGATCGTCTCCTGAGGCCTCTTTTTTTATGCGCTTCTCACTCATTATAAAAAGCAGCACAAACATGAGAAGGGCCACAAGAGCCCCCGTAAATGTTCCCAGTGTACCTCCCGTAGCTCCCGCAGCGGCAGCCGACATGGTGTCGGGATCATACAGGAACACAGACAGCGTCGGCTGTGTCGACTCTATCTCACCAATGGATTTTACAAATGTCACTGCAGCCATTATGCTGACAATAGCATTCACTATCTGCTCTATCACCTGGGAAATGGCCGTCGGCACCATATTCCTGTGTCCCTGAAAAAAGCCGCGGCAGGTCCCCAGAAGGGCTACCACAAATGTAGTAGGCGCAAGTATCCTTAAAGGGTACTCAAGTCCCGGCTTTTGATAAATTTCCGCAAGAAATCTCGCACCAAAGAAAAGCGCCCCCCAGGCAATCAAGCCTGTAGTCAGCGAAAAAAGTATGGCAATATTAAATATCCTGTGGGAATTCTTATACTTTCCCCTTGCTATCCGGGCACTTACCAGCTTTGAAACTGCAAGTGGCATGCTATACGAAGAAAGGGTCAGTGCAATATTATATATACCAAAAGAAACAGAATACAATCCGTTTCCCTCATTGCCCAGTATGTTAGCCATCGGAATCCTGTACAGGAATCCTATCACTTTTGATATAAGTCCCGCCATCGCAAGGATGGACCCCTGTATCACAAGTGATTTTTTTAATCCGTCAGACATAGTCAATAATTACAAAAGGGAACACGCCCTAACGCATCCCCCTAAATTTAAATTCTATTATAACAACCAAAAAACGTCAGCCTGCAGAGAGAGCCTTACGCTTGTACTCTGCACACTCCTCCGGAGTACCTATTTCTTTATACTTCTGAAGTTCCTGCAACAGGCTCACCAGATAGTCAATATCGGTCTGGCGCATTACCTGATTAGCAGCTGCCAATGAGCCCTCATCAGAAGATGCGAGTGTATCCATCAAAGTTTTTAAAGCTTCCTCACCTGCTCCGTTTCCCATACCTTCATCCTTTCCTGACAACAATGATCATTCAGAACGGCTGTAAATGTACAACCAAAATATAGATAATTCTATCACAGACCAGCCTTTTTGTCTACACACCGGATACTGCGATGATGACAGCCGGTTATTTGGACACATTTTCTTCCCCAACCCGGTCTATCTCATAAGTAAGCTTATATTGCTCCCCCCTGCCTTCACTGTTCCACAGATCAGCTATTTTCTGCAGAGCTGCTTCATATCCGTCTTCAGAACCCGCCGCAAAGAGTACGAAAAAGCTTCCGCCGTATGTACTTACAACATCATTTTTCTTAAGGTTACGAATGAGCATGTCTTCAAAAGTACTCATAACCTCATCCTCTACAGCATTTCCATCCGGCCTCTCAAGAGTAATCCGGAAAAAACCGGTACAGCTTCCGTTTGTCCTGTCTGCCCGGTTAAGGTACTTATACAGGACCTGCATGCGGTCAAAGTTCACGCTGAATGCGCCCTTGCCTTCATTACGTTCTCCGATTATCTGCTTGATCTTCTTGATGTCATTCTTTTCCGCCTGTCCAGCATCTTTTTTGCTTCCTGACTTCTGGTAGAATGCATAGCCATGCTTTCCGTTCTGCTTCACATTATACAGGGCTTTATCGGCAAGGCGGAATACATCATCAAATATATTTCCTTCAGCCGGCACACGCACAGCGCCTATGGAAGCACCCAAAGGAATATTCATATCCTCGCCCATATACTCTTTTGCAGATTTGACAATACCTTCATTCAGGATCCGGCAGACATGCTCCACATCGACCTCGTCCGAAGTATCCTTAAGGAAGGCAATGAACTCATCACCGTCAAGGCGTCCCGCAAGGTCATCTTCCTTTATCGCTTCATTTATCAGTTCGGCAAATCTTATAAGTATCCTGTCCCCCATCTCATGCCCATGCAGGTCATTTACCAGCTTGAAGCTGTCAAGGTCGATCATTAACAGAATGCCGTTTTCTTTTGCGCAGGCGTCCCCTATGGACTTATGGGACCCGGCCTTATTCAGCAGCCCGGTCACCCTTTATAAGGTATATTCCGTCTCCGTCAGAACCTGCCATGATCATGCCGTCATCAGTCTCATAAACTGACAGTATGGTAGTATTGTCCATACCCTCATTTGAACCTATCACTGAAGTGATCTTTCCTTTTTCCAGAAAGAGCAGCCCCGCATTCCTGCATGAAACAAGAATCCTGCCGTCTGACAGTTCCTTAACAAAACGACATTTTGGTGTACTTATCCCCTGGCTGTTAAAATCCACAGCATGTACGCTTCCGTCCGGATCCTGATATACCAGTCCTTCACCGCCATTCATGGATACCCAGATATTGCCGGTGCTGTCTTTATATATATGCCGCACCTTCATGTCTGCAGTACGCTCAGTAAGCGTTGTGGACTTCTCCTCGTAACTGCTTAAATCTACCAGCTTAAGTCCCTTATCCGTACCTATGTACATCAGGTTTTCATCTCTGAGCAGAGCATTCACTACCGTCTTGTCAATACCGGCTTTGTTGAAAAAATTTCTGAAGGGCGTGCGGGAAAACTTAACCACACCATTTTTATCGGATGCAAACCATATGTTATCCTGCGCATCAACACACACGTCATTTACATTCCCGTGGGTTATGCTTTTCATAAGCTTTGTTAACTCTGATGTTTTCAGATCCAGATCCCCCATGCCCTTATCACTGCAGCAGAAATACAGATCCAGGCCGGGATCATATTCTATATTGTTGAAATAAGAAAGTTCTTTACCGGTGATCTTTTTTACGATTTCAATGCCATCGTCCTTGAGCTTGTTTATTTCCAGAATATCAGAGCTTGTCCCAAGTACCACATTATCACCATCACTGGCAACGCAGCGGTATGATACCCCTGTTCCTGTATATTCTTTGGTATAAGACAAGATATCATCCTTAATGATGAAAAATAAACCGTTCTGAGTCACACCGAGTATGCGGCCGTCAGGCAATGACATGAGCGAAGTGATATCCGTAATATCCACCCATTCGGAAAAAGAACGTACATTTCCGTCCACATCTATTTTGGCAAGCTGCCTGTCAGTCGCAATATATATATTGCCCTTATTATCCTCGCATATATGCCGTACGGAATCAGATGGCATGCCGACTTCCGTATCGTAAAGCGTACCCACCTGTGTCTCAAAATCATAGCAGACAACGCCGCTGTCATTAGTTCCGATCCACATCCGTTCCTTATAGTCAACATAAAGGGACTTTACGTTCCTTACGCTATCATGCAGCTGGACCTCTTCAAATTTCACGCCATCATAACGATACAGACCTGAATATGTTCCCACCCATAAATAGCCGTCTGAGGTCTGAACGATGGAATTAGCTTCCGAGGAAACCATTCCGTCTTCGCTATCAAAGGAAGTTTCCTCATATTCATATTCCAAATCAGCCGCTTCTGCCCGTAAAGAAAACAGAACAGGCGCCATCAGGGCCATTACCAGTATATTGGAAACTGCCTTTTTGCCGTCATCTTTCTTCTTTTCATTTCTTTTAGCCCTGATCCTTTTCCGCTTGCCCTCACAGACAAAAAGAAGAGCCTGAGCCAGCACCATTGACAGTATACGGTCCGGAAAATCAATAAAAATCTCTGCTACCAGGGTATTGAAATTAGATACGCTCACATATGTATCAAGCATATCTTTAAGCGCATCTCCCCAAAGGTTTCCCGTATCCCCCTGATAAACCAGCACATCCACCGGCGTTGAAAGGATAGCAGAAACAAGACCGTTAAGAAGAGCCAGGGTAACTATTCCCAATGCCTCTTTTTTGTTTTTCTTGGATACAGAGCGCCTATCATGACACCCACCAGGATGCCTATAGGCAGATAGAATAATGAATAACCGCTTAGATTTCCCGAACATAAACAGGATATAAGGCCGACTATGGCACCTGCCAGAGGTCCGAACGCAACAGCAGCCGCCATAGTCCCAACTGTATCCAGCCAAAAAGGCAGATTAAGGAACCTGGCTAATATCCCGCCTGTCACATTTACGGCAACGCAAACGATCATCATGATCACAAGATATACACTCAGTCGTGACTCGACTTTATTATCCTGTTTCTTCATAGTCTAAATAACCCTCAATAACCCATTCATTCCGTGAAGATATTACGAGTTCAGCACCATTTCCTATAGATTTCAGGGCGTCTGTCCCGGAACACTCCCCAGCTCATACGCATCTCTTCTATTGCTTCAAGATCAAACGAAGCAGTTATCACGCATTCCCTGTCACGGCCGGCTTCTGCGGCCAATGCCCCGGTCTCATCACATATAAATGAAGAACCGTAGAACTTAAGCGATGAGCTCTGACTGTTATTTTCCTCACAGGGCTTAACTTCTTCTGTTCCTATCCGGTTAGCAGCCACCACGGGCATGATATTTGCAGCCGCATGCCCCTGCATGCACCTGCGCCAGTGGGACATGGAATCCGTCTCCAGTATAGGTTCGGAACCTATAGCTGTAGGATAAAGCAATACTTCTGCACCGTCAAGAGCCATACACCTTGCGGTCTCAGGAAACCACTGGTCCCAGCATATGCCTACTCCGATACGTCCGAATGCCGTATCCCAGACCATAAATCCGGTATCCCCCGGCGTAAAATAGAACTTTTCCTGATAGAAATGGTCATCCGGAATATGTGTTTTCCGGTAAACACCAAGATTTTCACCATCGGCATTTATCACCGCTACGGAGTTAAACAGGCTTGTGCCTGCTTTTTCATAGAAGCTTACAGGAATTACGCAGCCCGTATCTTTTGCCGTTTTTCTGAAATGTACAACTGCAGGATTTTTTTCCGTCTCTGCGGCAAATCCGTAATAGTCATATCTTCTTTCCTGGCAGAAATATTTTCTCTCAAAAAGTTCAGGGAGCAATATGATGTTTGCTCCCTGCTCTGCCGCCTGTCTCACCAGACGGTCTGCTTTTAAAATGTTCTCTTCAACGGCATCGCCCATCTCCATCTGACAAGCTGCCACTGTGATATTTCTCATATGTCAACCTCCGTCATTACTACAACTCCCCTGCAATGACTATTTTACCAGAATACCTGCACACCTATAACTATTCCGTCATGATATCCCACTCTCCTGAAGTGTGTAGCACCGCCAACGTTGGAATAACCGCTCAGTGCTTCCTGCGCAGCCTGCAGGCATATAGGCATTACTCCGTTTGCTATAACCCTGTCAACCTTGCCGTTTCCTGCGGGTGTGAACTGACCTGATGCATAGATAACATCATATATTGTAGAAGGATATGCAGAGCTCCTGACTCTGTTCATTACAACCGCACCAACTGCCACCTGTGCCTCATAGGGCTGGTTGCCGGCCTCACACTGTATGAGAGCCCCCAAAAGTACCTCATCTGTTGCGGTTGCCGCATAGGCTCCGTAATAATCATTAGTCTGAGGCTTAGTTGAATTATTCTTACTGGAACTGTTCTTGCTTTCAGCCGCCTTCTTTGCTGCTGCAGCCTTTGCAGCCTCCCTGGCCTCTATTGCCTCCATGGTCTCACCACAGTCAACCACAAATTCCGTTGTTACGTACTCAGAGGATATATAACCGTCTGCACCCTCAAAGTCTATAACTACCCAGCCGTCATTCTCGGACACTTCCTCAAATACATCACCCTCGGCAACCATTCCCAGAACTTCAGCATCAATTGAGGCCTCTTTTCTTACCCTGAGAGTCTGTCCGGTAACTGTTGCCTGCATTACGCCGACCTCTTTGTACAGCTTCTCGGCATCTTCGCCGAATAAAAGATAATCATTGCTGACCCAGCCTACGACCTTGCCTGACTTAAGCCTGGTCCAGTCTTCAGTATATTCTATTATGCTGCCGCCGCACTCTGTATAGAGCTTCCCGACGATTTCCGATTCCTCGCTTGCTTCCGCACGCACATTAACAGACGTAACAACATCTGCCATTACCAGCGCACCTTCTGCTTTCCATGCATTGGCCTCAGCTTCTATGATATCCTGCAGTTCATCATCCGTAGGTACCACACCGCACTCTGTCGCCTCTGCAATACCTGCTGCCATTTCATCCGAAGCATCAGCACCGGAAGCCATATTCTCATCTGAACGACTCAGCTCAGAAAGATCAACCTCGGCATTATCGGCAACAGAAAGCTTATCCGACTCGATGTCCGCACACAGCACATCTTCCGACAATGAAAGCTGAACAGAGTCCCTGTCTTCAGAATTGCTGTCAATTCCATAGGCTGAAAGAACACTTGTATTCATTATGACGACAGCCGCTAATGTAAACACGCCTGCCATTTTCAGCAACCGGATTCTTCTCATACTTTCAGTTTCTTTTTAACGTTTTGTTTCTTTTCTTAAGTTTTTGTTTCAAACTGTTACAAATTTGTTACGGGTACTATATCAAAACAAAACATTATTGTCAAATCCGGCCCTTCTCCCCAGATTACGATTCCGGCCTTGTGGGCGCCCCCATCTGCTTAAGCTGCTGTTTGCGTTTATACATCATCTGATCCGCCCGCTCAAACGCATCATGGACAAGCTGGTTCTCCGGCTTAAGCTCCGAATAGCCGATGGAGATCACCACTTCCTTCTTTTTGATGTTCTCCTCTATTACACGGTTTATATCGCTTATTACTTCATTCATCGTATCGTAGCCCTTCTCCTCAAGAATGACTACGAATTCATCTCCGCCTGTCCTGTAGATTGCTCCGTGCGTAAAATACTCAGAGAGCAGCATACTTGCATCTTTTATAAGTTTGTCTCCGGCAGCATGCCCCCGGGTGTCATTGACCAGTTTAAGTCCATTAATATCGCAGACAACTACAGCCAGCTTATTGATATCATTTTCTCTTATCCTCAGGTTAAGGCTGCTCTCCATCTCAGAATATGCATGCTTGTTCCTTACGCCCGTCATGGAATCCGTGCTCGCCATATTCCGAAAGGTCTTGGCTTTTTCCTTCTCTGCTTCAAGGTCTCTGTTAGACAGAACTTTCAGCATGATCAGCAGGACACTGAAGAACACGATGGAAAATGCCAGCGTGAATACTATCTGGTTTTTGCTTGTTGAAAGACTCCTCTCACTGATGCTCCGGATTCTGTCATGTATGACACTCTCACGGATAAGTACCACCATCATCCAGTCCGTCCCCTCTATGGGAACATAGCACAGTGTTTCTTCAGCTCCATTAGCGGTAAACGTAATGCTTCCTTCCACGGAGTTCAGGAAATTATCACGGTTCTCATTCCAGCTTTCTTCGGGGATAACTTCCTTTATTGTATCCAGAAGATTATGCATAGAAATATAGGACCCCAGCTCCGTACCTGAAAGGTTTTCCCCGTTTTTACTGTATATGCCGAAATACGTTCTGCCGTCATCATCAAAGGCGAGCAGATCCACTATTTCCCTGACATCGATCTGAACAAAGCTCGCTTTATACTTCTTTCCTGCAACCTCCAGGTCCGGTGTAGGTGCAGCCAGACAAAGCTGTTTCGAAGAGCCGTATATTGAAACCGTACTGACACTCCGCTTATCCATATTTCCATCTGAAAGAAAATTGTGACGGCTGCCGCCGGTATAGGTTGTATACTGAGTATGGACAATTTTGTCTTCATCAACCAGCGCAAAGCGCCCCAATGATAGCAAGGATTTAATATTTCCTATGGTAGTACGGAGTTCTTCCTCTGAACCGATTTCTTCATCATTGATATAGGCTACTGCCTTTTCCATCTGGTCAAAGTTGCTGTTTATAAGATTCGTGACTGTTTTTGCACGCCGGTCCGCCATTGCCTCAAGATAAAAGGAACTGACCTCGGAAACAGCCTCATTCGTAGCCGCGGTAGTCTGTCTTGTATTCATGACCGTGTTGATAATCACTGTTGCCATCAATATGATGCCGCCTATAATCGCTGTCAGTATGAAAGTCTTTCTCGTGATCTGTTTTTTCATTAGTCATCACCATACAGCAGCTCAAGCATCATGGTTGCATCTTTCTGATAAATAACCGTTGTTGTCTCGTCTGTCTTTTCCGGGAACAGATCTCCCGGCTCGTTTCCGTCCGCGATCTTTACCGCAATCTGAATCGTATCAAATCCGATAGAATAACAGTCCTGAACACCAAGGCAATAGATGACGCCGTCCTTAAGATAATGAAGTGCTTCCTGATCATGGTCCATACCTACGATAATAGTGTCGCTGCCCGTCTCGGTAACAGCTCTTGCTGCACCCACAGGATTACTCATGTTACAGCAGATGATACCGTCAAGATCAGGATTATCATTAAGTATATCCAGTGTAAGATCGTAAGCAAGGTCAACGGAATCCATGTCATACTCAGTGGCAACTATCTCCATATCGGGATACTTCGCTATCGTATTTTCTGCCCCACGGGCCCTGTCCTCATGGCAGGGAGCACCGACACTTCCCACAAGGATAGCCACTTTCCCCTTGTATCCCAGCTTTTTGCATAAGGCTTCTGTCAGATCTGCGCCGTCCTGATAATTATGGGTATTGCCGACATAAGCTATCCTTTTACATCCCTCCAGGGCATCAGAACTGGAAAAAGTCATAACCTTATAACCTGAATCCACCAGTTCATCCAAGACAGGCGAGATGATCTCGGCATCTGCCACATCGACGCCGATCACGTCAAAATCCCTGTCTTTGGCTGTGAACAGCCTCTCTGTCTGGTCTTCGGCAGACGCCACCTTCGGAGCCATGTACTCGTATGTGATAGTTATCCCCTTTTCAAGATACTGCCTCTGGGCATCCTCCATACCCAGAGCCACTGCATCCCACCAGGGGTGGATAGTTTTATATGTGAAATAGAAATTATAATGATCATTTTTGGGTTCATAAGAATCCAGTTCATGATCAAAATCGACAGCACTGCTTACCGGATTCCCGGAGCCCGTATCTGTTTCCGCCATATCTCCGGATTCCGTTAAACCGTCATTTCCCTCGGAACCATTTCCTGATCTGTTAAATGAACATGAAGTTAATAAGACCGCCGTTAAGAGCGTGAATGATAACATGAGTTTTTTTTGCGATTATTCCTCATAAGACTAGCCTCCGGATTCTTATACAATCCCGTTTTTGCCCATGATATAACTTCTTATTTTATAAGTTCATACTGCATCATTTCGTATTTAAGCTCACTTCCCTCGACGATTTCCGGCGGAAGCAGGGCCCTTGCAACAAGCTTAAGATCATCAGATTCAATATCTGTTCTTTTCAGGTTTGCATAGTCTCCCTCTATGCTTACTACTTCATAATACCAGGTTTCCATCTTATTTTACCTCCTCAACGCTGCCGGATGTCCATGAATCCAGCTCGGCATTCCTCAAAGTGCAGTACATGTTTTCGCCTTCCGTGTACGTATCAAAAACGCCTTCCACACAGATGAAGCTTCCCTCTTCAGGATAGTCTTCGGGATACCTGTAGTCATCCCCAAGCATAAATTCTATCCCCTGGGAGCAGCAAGCGGTTGCATCCATTATTATACACGCAAAATAGTATTTGTCAGATACTTCATCATAATAAACTGAATAAATTCCCTCCATTTTTATGGTCTTTCCTACGTAATCTTCAGGTGTGATCATCATATTGTAAACTTCTGAATAGACCATGGTCGATGACAGTACTGTCAGATCAATATCAACTTCCCTGACCCCTTTTTCCTCCTCTTCATTTACTGCAATATTTTCATCTGCAACGGTATCAGCATCCCCAGTCTCTTCCTGTTCAGTTTCTCCCTCAATTTTATCAGGAGCTGCTTCTTCGGTTTTATCTTCATCAGTATTTATTTCAAATGACAGCTCAGGCTCCGCCGTACTTTCAGCCTCATCAGCCATTCCTGCTTCAAGCACATCGTTTACCGTAGTAAGCTGACCTGCAGTACGCGTTGCGGCAGCCGTATCTTCCCCGCATCCTGTCAGCAAAACTACAAAAATCAAATATACAATGGTAGCACAGCTTTTATATATTTTTTTCATTTTATACACACCTTTCCTGCCAGGCAGCATAATGCAAATGCAACAGCCTGAACAGCCACTATTGTTGATCCTACAGGTGTCCCTGTAAGAATTGATATGATAATCCCAATAAAAGAACAGATAACGGAAAGCACCGCCGAGCATACAGTTACGGCCTTAAAACTCCTAAACAGCCTCATGGACGAAAGTGCCGGGAAAATGACCAGAGCAGATATAAGCAGGGATCCTACAAGGTTCATTGCAAGAACTATAATAACAGCGATCATAACAGAGATCATTAGACTGTAAGCATCCACTTTTGTTCCTGTCACCTTCGAGAAATCCTCATCAAAAGTAATGGCAAATATCCTGTTATAAAAGACCACAAAAACAGCAATCATGATTACAGATAGCACAATACATATAAATACATCTAAGGGTTTAAGCGTAAGAATTGAAACCGAACCAAACAGAGTACTGCAAACATCCCCTGCAAGATTTGCTGATGCAGAAAAAAGATTTACTATCAGATAACCGAAAGCCAGCGATACCACCGATACCATAGCTATGGCGGCATCGCCGTTTATCTTTCTGTTTTTTCTTGTATTAAGGAGCAGCACAGCACAGATGACGGTTCCGGGCAGTATCAGCATCATATTATTAGTCAGGTTAAGGACTGCAGCAACGGACATTATACCGAAGGCCGCATGTGAAAGTCCGCTGCCTATAAATGAAAACCTTTTTAAGACCAGTATCACGCCCAGCAGAGCCGAACACAGGGCGATCAGTATGCCCACTATCAAGGCATACTGAACGAAAGGCCTCCCCAGATATGTTATGAGTTTAGTTATCACATCACTCATCCCCGTCTTTTATGCTCCCGCTTTATGTACTATTTAAGTGCTTCCTTCAGTACATCAAGATTGGATCTCATAACGGACAGATATGAGGTTCCGTTTGCCGCATCCTTAAGCGTCGTTGACTGCAGTGAATCCAGTGTAAGGATCTGCTGGTCTTTTGATGCTGTATTGTCTCGGATCGTCTCCGCTATACGCTGATCACTTCCTTCTATAGTCATAATTGAAGAAAGTCCAAGCTCATCAGTCTTCCCCGCAAGGAATACGATAGTCTCAAAGCTTGCCTCCGTCTCAGCCGAGCATCCCACAAATGCAGCATAATAATCAAGCCCGTAATCATCCACCATATATCGGAAGGGGAACCTGTCGCCGAAAAGAAGAGTTTTCACTCCGGCACCGGCTACAGCATCCGCATACTGTGCATCAAGCTCTGCAAGTTCAGCAGTGTAAGCTTCTGCATTCGCTTTATAGGCATCTGCATTCTCACTGTCAATCTGTCCAAGGCCGTCTGCGATCACACCGCACAGAACCTCAGCGTTCCTGAGGGAAAGCCAGACATGCTCGTCCATTTCTTCTTCGCACTCTTCACCTTCCTCGTGCTCATGGTCGTGTTTTTCCTCCTCGCCTTCCTCATGTTCGTGATCATGATCGTCCTCTTCGCCCTCCTCATGCTCATGATCATGTTCAGCTTCCATGCCTTCCACGATTTCCTCAGCTTTAACACTGTCACCAAGAGCATCCATAAGATTTATGACCACCATATCCTTATTCACGGCACTCTCCAGGACATCCTCAGCCCACTCGTCCGACTCGCCGCCTACATATATGAACATATCGCAGGTCGAGATCTTCATGATATCCTCAGCTGTAGGCTGATAGCTGTGCAGATCCACGCCATTGTCAAGCAGCATAGTCACTTCAGCGGCTTCTGCCCTGTCACCAAGGACATTTTCCACCCAGTCATATTCTGGAAATATGGTTGTGACGATCTGCATCTTGTCTCCGCCATCTGCCGATGCACTCTGTAAATTTCCTGTTGTATCACATGCCGTAACGCCACACATTGTAAAAGCTGCAGCACAAAAAACTGTCATCATTTTTCTTATCTTCATTTTATTAACCTCCGTAAGCTGTATCAATTATCCGCGCTTTTTTGCATAAAAACAAGAGTGATGAACACATAATACCAACCATAGGGCACGGTTCCCCTATGAGCGGTATAAACGCCGGTATTCTACACTCCTGCCTTCGGATGGCTCAATTATTCAGACGGACTTTCCGGCTTACAGGTGTTCTCAGACAGAAAACACAAACATCCGGCAAATTTATAAATATGGGAACAGCAAAAAGGACAAGCGAAGCCGTAACTATAGGCAGGGCAGTTCCCACCTGCTGGAGTATTGCTTCGCAGATTTCTATGCACTCACAGACGTGGCACTCTTCACCTTCACAGTCATGTTCTGTCTCCATTGCAACAAATACAGCAGAAGCGAAGGTCGTCACCACCAGCAGCACGCTGAGTACCGCTGCGGTCATAAATATTTTCTTTCTATATAATGATCTGATATTATTCATTCTAGTTAAACCGCTCTAAATTGTATAAAAGCGAAAATGACATGTCAATGCGTTTTATTCCACGCCATCCTTCTTCCATGCCCCACTCTCACGAAAACTATTCAAAAGCTGCCGATCGACTTTTCCATGTTCTGCCATATCATCTAAGATCGAGAAAGCTTTTTCCGGCGGCATGGGAGGTTTATATGGCCTGTCTTCTGCGGTAAGGGCATCATATATATCGATGATCGTGATAAGCCTTGTTTCCCATGGGATTTCATCTGCTTTCAGATGCTTCGGATATCCTGAACCGTCCAGCAGCTCATGATGTCCTCCGGACCACTCCGGCACAGACTTGTAGGCTCCCTCAAATTTCATTTTAGTAAGAAGCTTTGCTGTAAGGCTCACATGGGATTCTATGATACGCCTCTCAGCATCAGTCAGTGTCCCCCGAACAACGGTGATGGATCCCAGCTCATCATCATTTAGCAGCGGTATTGTATCGCCATCTTCCGTCAGGCATTCAATCCGGGCAGCCTCTTTCAATCTGCAGATAGTATCATCGTCAAGGAAACCGGCATCGTTCGCCAAAAGGATAAGTTCCTTTGCAGACTGCAAGGCCTCTGTTTTCTCCTGCCACTCAGCCTGCTTCTCCGATTCCGTAAGCATTTTTAACTTCATCATAAGCTGCGCAGTGGTGATGCGGTGCAGGATGTCTTTTTCCGAACTTCCCAGTCTTGAGGGCTTGTCCATCACCTCCTGGGGCACAAGAAGCTTTCCTATATCATGCAGCCATATGCTCATAAGCAGCGGCGAAGTTTCAGCGCTTGTATATTCGGTAAGGGTCCCCTTATCATTCAGCCACTTAAGATAGTTCTCACCATATTTAGCCATATTCTTGGTATGGTTTGCATTGTAGGGCGACTTTTCTTCCACTGCAGTGACCATGACCTCCACAAAGGAATTCATAAGATTCGTAATCTGGGTAGCGAGGCTCTTATTAGCGATAAACAGCTCAGCCCTCTCCGTGATATCGCTGATCACCGTAACGATACCTACCTTATCATTTCCATTCATCAGTATCTCTGTTTTTACCCGAAGATACAGGGTCGCATCATCATGGAAAAACGGCACTGTTTTTTCCACAGTACTCTTTGTATGTATTGAATCAGTGATCAGCTCAAACAGCTCGTCATTCTTTTCCGTCCGCTCCATGATCCAGGCAATACTTTTTCCGCTCAGCGAAACATCATCCATTCCCAGTATCTTCGCAGCAGCCCTGTTATGTATCAGAATCCTGCTGTCAAAGCCTATGGCTATCACACCGTCGGACATATCCTCTATGATATGCTTCATCAATAATTCTTCATTTCGTTCCATGATCCATAACCTCTTACGTAACCGAAAGAACCTACCGTTCCTTCACACATTGGAAGATATAGAACTTTAAATAATACGACTCATCTGCTGACCAGAGTATTGGATGATCCGGGGACTGTGTCCTGAATTCCACCTGGCGCAGCTTCACATGCGCAGCCTTTGCAGCTCCGGCTATGACCTCACTGAAAAGGTCGAATGTCATAAAATGTGAGCAGGAGCAGGTTGCAAGGAAGCCCCCGTCA
>JAILDD010000258.1 GCA_024689605.1 Lachnospiraceae bacterium | reverse complement strand
CAGTATGCCTATAGCAGTGATAATAGATGGCGAAAAGACATCCTACCCGGTATACAAGGATTCAGTTTCTGAAAATGTATATATAGAGATAACTTCTGCAGGAACCGGGATTTATCTGATTCTTTCACCGAAAAAGTAAGTCTTCTGGCAAATAATTCCATGGAATATGATGCGGTTCAGAGTGAAAAGATGCTTACAAATGTCTTTGAGGGCATGATCTCATCAAGAAAAGGTCGGTAGGGAATAATGGCTGAAAAAAAGATAAAGGTAAATAAAACGGTAGCGGCATTCCTGATCGTGATGACGGTAATGTCATTTGCCAATCTTTTAAGAATTGAGATCGATGGAAGTCTTCTTAAGCTGGCAGGACTTGCTGTAGTGATCGGAGTTGTTGCTTTTTTTATTACACGAAAAACGAATGGCTCAAAGGAAGAGGGGCTGAATATAAAGACCTGTCTAAGCCAATTGAAAAATAAGAAGGTCATAATCCTTATACTGATACCGGTTGTTCTTGATGTACTGTCTGTTTTTATTGATAAGATATTCTTTCCGGAGGTCATGGAACATATGCTGGAACGGCTTCCATTCGAGGTGGAAGTTACCAAAATCGTTCCGATAATAATAGAGCTTTTGGTTGTTCCATTGGGTGAAGAGATTGCGCTTCGGGCGTTTTATCAGAAGCAGGCAGGTAAGCTGATGGGTTTTGTACCGGCTCTCGTTATTACTTCTTTTATTTTTGCGATGGGACACTTTTCATACGACCAGCCGGCTGTAGTGATCATGGATCTGGCAGGTGTGTTTATTGATTCATTATTCTTCGGTATGATCTTTAAGGAAACCGACAATGCATGGTGCAGCTGGATATCCCATTCCCTGGCAGATATAATTGCTGTTATCGTGATCATGTTTTTGGTGTGACTGAAAGGGTGATGTTTAAGCTTATAGCAGAGGTTCTTGCTGGAAAAAAGTGAGATGAGTAATCTGAAAAAATTAAAACAAAGAGAGGAGAATAGCTATGTACGGAGCAATTTTAGGCGATATGATCGGTGCACCCTATGAGTTTGACAGGGGGGATAAAACAAAAGATTTTGAAATGTTTAATGACAAGGTTAAGTTCACTGACGACTCTGTTATGACGGTTGCTGTGGCTGAGGCCCTTCTGAATATCCCGGAAGATGCAGAGGACGACACTGTTAAGGAAGCAGTCATTAAGTCCATGCAGAAATGGGGCGACAGATATCCCTGGTCCGGTTATGGACAGAGGTTTTTCCGGTGGCTTTGGAGTAAGAATCCGCAGCCTTATGGAAGCTGGGGCAATGGATCGGCAATGAGAGTTTCATCTGTTGGCTGGTTATTCGACAGCCTGGAAGAGACAAGAAGAATTGCAAGGCTGACGGCTGAGGTTACTCATAATCATACGGAAGGAATAAAGGGTGCTGAGTCGGTTGCCGCTGCTATATACATGCTTCGTAACGGAAAAAGCAGGGAAGAGGTGAAAAAGTATGTGACAGATGAGTTTGGCTATGATCTGTCACGCACCTGTGATGAGATAAGACCTACCTATCATCATATAGAAAGCTGTCAGGAGACAGTGCCGGAGGCGTTTACGGCATTCTTTGAAGGAACTGACTTTGAGGATTGTATCCGTACAGCTGTATCTCTGGGCGGTGACTGTGATACCCTGACCTGCATTACAGGCGGAATGGCAGAAGCTTTTTTCGGAGTACCGGATGAATTCAAAAATGAATGCAACAAGAGGATATCGGATGACTTTACCGAGGTGATAGAGAAGTTTTACGGGAGAATTACGGGGGATAACCAATGAAGACTTATCGGGAATGTAAAGAAATAGCAGAAAGCAGGCTGAATGTCTCAAATATTACCATTAACAGGGCGTACCGATTAGGCGAGGATTTTGTTTTTGATAATAAAGACGAAGAATACATTGGCAAGCTGCCTGTTGTTGTGCGTTCAATTAACGGAGAATGCTTGCCTTTGTGGCATTATCTGAATGAATTTGACATGTATATGGACGATATGATTGAAATCTCGCTGGACGGAGGAATATGAAAGGAACGGACATTATGAGTAGAAGAGCTACAGATGCAATAGCAGTACCGATTCTGATCAATATAGTGGTCATTGTGCTTTAGCACGGAATCTGTGGGGCAATAAGAGCTGAGGAGCACATAAGGCTTATATGGTGAAGAGCATGTCGTTTTGTGGTAAAATATCCAAGGGCTATTTTAGAGAGATTCTTAGTATCAATGAGTGCTTTTATTGGGGGAGCATATATAAAAAATTAATTCATATTTTGTTTTTCTGAATAGATAATCCCAAATACAGAAATATCAAGAAATTTAGCAATACAAGGGGAAAAAGGAATGTATGATTGACTTTGCCATGAAACAAAAGAAACTTTGTGGACAGTATTATTATTATGTTAAAAAAACTAAGATTAGGAAATTAAGATGATAAGGAATATAGTTTTTGATATAAGCAATGTTTTGGCTCCGTTCAGATTTAAAGAATTTCTTTCGGAAAAGGGTTTTGACGGAACCATGATAAAAAGAATCATTAAGGCTTCTGCCATGACATCATATTGGACTGAATATGAAAAGGGAAAGCTCACATATGAAGAAGCAATGAATGGATTTATAAGTACAGATCCGGATATTGCAGCTGAACTGCATAAAGCCTATGATTCGTGTTCAGGAATTATGGGAAAATATGACTATTCTGAAGGCTGGATCGATGCATTGAAAGAAGCCGGATTTAGGTTATATTGCATTACTAACTTTACGCCCGCCGGATATGAACAGTGTTATGAATGCATTTCGTTTATAGAAAGATTTGATGGCGGAGTATTTTCATTTAAAGAAGGCGTTGTTAAACCGGATCCGGCAATTTATCAGATACTGTTAGAACGGTATGACTTAAAGGCGGAAGAATGCATATTCATAGATGATACAGAAGAAAATGTATTTAGTGCAGAGAAACTTGGATTTAAAGGAATCGTATTTACCGGATATGAAGATGCAGCTGCTAAGCTTGCAGAAATAGTAAAAATCAGCAGATAAGGCAATAGAACTTAAGTTATTTATTGGTTTTTTATTTCGTTTTATAAAGTCTGGAAAGAGGTAATTCCGGGATAATCGAGGAAAGCGATGCGAGAATATTTATTACTTCTTCCAATCTTATTTATTTTTCATGATATGGAAGAAATTATAGGATTTGGCTGGTTTTTCAGGAATAATCCGGATATATTTGATAGATTCCCGAAAATAACTAAGGCATACAAAGAGTTTACAACCGCCGGAATGGCACTTGCTGTATATGAAGAGTTTATTCCGAAAAACGGAATAAAC
>JAILDD010000256.1 GCA_024689605.1 Lachnospiraceae bacterium | reverse complement strand
TATAACAGCTGGATGTATTTTTCCTGTCGAAACACCTCCCATGGCATGTTCCACAGTGACACAGTTCATAAAATCAATCCGGGCACCGTTTCTCAAAAGATCCACCACATAGGGATAATCCTCTAACAGTCTGTATGAGGTATCATATTTCCCATATTTTTCAAAAAGCTCCCTGCTCTCGAAGGTACAGCACCCGCTGATCAGGTTCCTTTTTCTCACCATATATCCTGCCAGGGCTTTGGGGTAGAAGCGAAGGGCAATCCCAAGCATCAAAGTCGGTCTTTTTTTCTTTCTGTCCGGATAGACATCTATACGTCTGCTGGTCATCATGAGGGACTTCTTTTTTTCCATCTCATTTACGATGGCTGACACTGTTCCGGATGTATGATAGCGCTCACCGGGACAGCAGCTTATGAAATACTTGCCCTCTGACCTGTCTATCACGGAATTGATGTGGGCTACAGTTCCCACATTTTCTTCGTTAAAAAAGACCTTAACATCATATCCTCGTTCTTTTATCTTTTCCGCCAGTCTTTCAACCTTAGCGGTGTCTTTCACCTTAGAGCCGTCATCACTGAAGACCACTTCAGCATTGGGATAATCCTGGGATATGATGGAATCCACAGTTTCATCCAGCTCAGACGCATTATTATACATCAGAACCCATATGCTTACCAAAGGGGTATTCTGTTCATTTACCATTTTTAGCCGCCTCATCAAGCATGCTCTCTGCCTGAGCGCTTGCAGCTTCCTGCCATACCTTTGCAGAGCTCACATCATAGGTAAGCTTCCGCACATTGTACTGGACATCCTCCAGGATCTTTCTGTTGGCAGAAATGATATCCGCAAGCATACCGATAATAAAGGTCATAAAACCTATTATCATCAATGTACAAGCCAGTATCAGGGACTGGACATGTCCGCCTGCCTGATGCTGGAAGAAAAGGATCAAAAACTTTACACCAATGCCAAAACCAACAGCGAAGGGCATAGAGCCAAGGATTGTCAGCACCATAAGCGGTCTGTACATAAGTAGGGCTCTCAGTATGGTCAGCATGGACTTCTTAACATATCCCCACATGCTGTTGAAAAGTCTTGACTTTCTCAGCTCCGGATTGGTTCTTACGGGAACGGAGGTGATAGCCATCTTGTTCCTTCCGGCCTGCACAATGGTTTCAAGAGTGTAGGTATACTCATTTACCACATTGATATGCATTGCCGCCTCACGGGAAAATGCCCTGAATCCCGAAGGTGCATCGGGTATGTCCGTCTTTGAAGCTTTCCTGACCACCCAGCTTCCGAAATGCTGAAGCTTTTTCTTTATCCAGGAAAAATGTGGAGTCTTATCTATAGGACGTTCGCCAATAACAATGTCCGCCTTTCCTTCCAGTATGGGAGCGATAAGCTTTTCTATGTCGGCGCCGCAGTACTGGTTGTCTGCATCAGTATTAACAATAATGTCTGCGCCGTAGGACAGAGAGGCTTCGATGCCTGCCATAAACCCCTTGGCAAGGCCCTTGTTTCTGGAAAAGCTCACTATATGGTGCACGCCCCACTCGGCAGCGACTTTGACAGTATCATCGGTACTTCCGTCATTTATGATCAGGTACTCGATCTTGTCTATGCCGTCAATATGCTTCGGCAGGTCATTCAATGCTATTTCCAGTGTGTCTGCCTCGTTATAGCAGGGAATCTGAATTATAAGTTTCATAGTTAAATCCTTTTTCTGATCCTTATTTCGACTTCACGTACAGGGCCACAGGGGAGTCAAATACATCTGCTTTCAACGGATAAGGCCCTAAATATTCATAAAATGTTTCATACATGGAACTGTGCATCATATCTCTATAGACAAGATTCCATGACTTATCATCCGTAAACTGTCCCACATCATATGTCAGCAGGAACACGTCGTCATAAAGCTGGTCATATATCTGCTTCTGTATCTCCAGATTATCCTTATCCACAAAATATACGTCAGCACCGCTGAGCATTTTCACAGGGAGCAGAAATACTGAGTGACACTGATAGCCCTCTTCATTAACAAGCACCACATCCTTTGAGGATATGCAGGATGCAGCCTTCTGTATCATGTCGTACTGACAGTAGGTCAGATCCTGATCCTTATACAGAGCCCTGCTCTGCCATATCATCACCAGCGTACCCAGGGCAATAACAGGCGCGATTATCTTTGCATTAAGTCTGTTCAGTATATACCCTGCGGGTATGACTGCCATAAAGGTAAATACTGCAAGATACCTGGCATAATAATAATAGTAGTAAATCTGAGGTATGACTATTATACAATATAGCACCAGTACAGACAAAAGCGCGGCCACGGAGGTGGCATACAGCCTGTTGGTAAACCATTCATCCCCCTTTTTGATAACAGCCACAAGGCTAAGGGGGAAAATTACAAATCCGGTCATCTGCAGCAGGCCCATAAATGACATTCTGTTTATCTTAAGCTCATAATTATATACATGGGCTATACCATAATATACAAAATACACCAGCAAAAGGGCCACCGTCAGGGATATCAGAAGCTTCATAAACTTCCCCAGTCTTTCCTCATGCCTTGCGGCATGTATGGCCTTTACTATGATTCCCTTAGCCGCAAGGATGCGGAGCACTATAGTCATAATGATGCAAGTGATAGCGATCAGCCATATCACAAGCTTAAAATTCCCCATATAGAACAGGTAGCCTGTCTTATAAAACAGGTGTCCAAAATTCTTTTCCACATAGTCATATGCCACATTGTGCATCATGGAAAAACCAAATCCGAAGGACACCATTACCATTGTCAGGGCATTCAGGTATCCCTTATGGGATGTACGTAAATAATTTATGATATAGATCACTATCACCGCCGGCATGAGCATGGCCATCTGAACATGCAGAAAACATGCCCCCATAATGGGTATGGCAGATATAAATGTCACCCGCTTCCTGGCATTTTCAGTGACCAGAGCGTAAAACAACGCAACAAACATTGCCAACACCATCTCGCTTAAGGAGTTCTGGGAGCACCACAGCATTATGGGACAGAACATCATGACGGAGGTCAGTGTGATCTTTACCCAGGGCTTAAACTTATAATTTTCACATATGAGCCATACACAGCAAAGGAACAGCAGATAACATACGGTAAGTATGCCCGTTACTTCCTTTATCCCAAAGAGTTTCCCCCACAGGGCCATCATGGCAGGAAAAGTATTTATTCCATGGGTTACACCCTCAGCTATTGCCTGGCCGGAAGTTTCATCCGTTACATCCCAGTTATAATACGCTGTAAGCTCTCCCAGTCTCTCAAAATAAAAATCTCGCTCCCATTCGTTCAGGACATTGTTCATTTCATAGAACCTGATCCTGTTATCATTATAACCGCCCATGTAGCTGAAGGCCCTTACCACATAGCCGCCTTCATCCTGGGTCATGTTATAAAGACCTGCGCGGTTTCCACAGGATATCAATGTGGCAATGACCAGTATTATTGCAAGGGGGATATATTCTTTCCACTTGAAGCTGACTTTAGGGACCCCTCCGGTCCAGGCCAGAAGGAGCACGATGTCGATCAGAACTGCAACAGCCAGTACACAGGCCGCTCCCCGCTTGATAGAAAACGCATTCCACCATATGAGCATGCCTGAAAGGACAGCGTAGCCGGCAAGATACAGGCCGGTACCCACTGCCACTACCCTTAGGACATCACTTTTTCTGAATGCCAGGGCTGTGAGGAACCAGGTTCCCAAAAGCCCCAGGATAAAAATTGTCAGTAACATTTTGCTCCTTTGCTCAGCAGATCATTATAAATCTCATTCAAGCCTTCATACATAGCCTCATGGGTGAATACTTTCTCAGGTATCACTTCGAAGGCGTTTTCTCCATCACGTATAACATTCTCCAGCTTGTCAGCCAGATCTTCTGCATCACGATTCTTAAAGATAAGGCATTTGCCGCTTACCACTTCAGGAAGGGCGCCAGCATCACTGCATATGAGGGGAGTGCCGGTCATACAGGCCTCTGCAGCACTGAAGCCGAAGCCTTCCGTAAGGGAAGGAACTACCACACAGTCTGCCTGCTTTATGCACAGTCCCAGCTCATCACGGCCTACGGAGCCCCGTATGCGGACAAGGTCTTTTAATCCGTTCTTCTTTATGAAGCTTAAGAATTCACGCCTGGGAGCTGCAGGCTCCTTTCCGAGTATAAAGCAGAACTTAACCCCTGAGGTGTCAACGCCCCGCTCTTTCAAAATCTTAAGGGCATCAGCATATACGAATATACCTTTGGTACGGCCGGGCCTTCCGTAGTAAAGGAAGATGAAGTCTTTCTTTACCTTGAAATACTTCCTCAAGGAAAAAACTTTATCGTCAGAAACAATGTCACGCCACTCGTTATCCGTAGCGTTATATACGCGCCTGATATTCCCGTTGCCGATGAATTTTATGAAGTCCCTTTTGGTGGCATCAGACACCACGTGGTAAACATCAAACTTCTGTCTGCAGGTATACTGCTCTACAGCCCAGTAGATGCAGGCCTTATACCAGACGTCAGACCAGAACCACTTATCCCCCCTGATCTCATGGACGGTAAGCACAGAGGGCTTATGATACTTCTTAGTCAGGGCGCTTACTACAGGGGATGTGGTAAAGGTGGAGGTGTGTACTATATCACACCACTTTATGTGTCTTTCTATATCCTTCTTCCTGGGGAAGGGATGGCCGAACATGGACTTCCAGGGGCAGTACCACACCGTCATGCCGTCAAGCTTTACCTTGCCGTTATGTTCCTCGTCAACCTTCTCGGCAACTACCCTTACCTCATAGTCTGCCTTCACCATCTGGACAGCCATCTCGTAAAACAGCTTCTCAGCGCCCCCCACATAGGGATAGAAATGAGGCAGGATAAAGGCTATCCTGCGTTTTCTGCCTTTGGCAGCGGATTTATTATTCGTAATTCTTTCTTCAGGCATTTTGAAGCTCCGTAATATTTATCTTACCGTTCTCAACTTTATACAATATGTCGCAGTTCTCTACAGTCTTTAGCCTGTGGGCTATGATCACAAGGGTCTTGCGTCCCTTAAGGGAATTGATGGCATCCATAATGGCTGACTCCGTATCGTTATCCAGGGCGCTGGTGGCCTCGTCAAATACAAGCAGCTCCGGATCATGATAAAGAGCCCTGGCTATTCCTAAGCGCTGCCTCTGACCACCGGATATCCGGACGCCCCGGTCGCCTATCACAGTATCAAGCCCCTCAGGCAGAGATTTAACAAAACTGTCCATCTGTGCTTCCTTAAGAACTTCCCATATACGGGCCTCATCCACCTCGCTGTCCTTTACTCCAAAGGCAACATTGGCACGGATGGTGGTATCCAGCATATAGATATTCTGAGCAATGTAGCCGGTATTACGCAGCCAGCCGGGCATATCATCCTCAATATTTACAGAATCCGACAGCACACATCCGGACTCAGGCTTAAGGAGTCCTAGAAGTATGTCGATTATGGTGGTCTTGCCGGCTCCGCTGGGTCCTATGACGCCTACGCTCTTCCCAACAGGGATCTCCATATCTGCATCATCGAATATGGCCTTTTCCGTATTGGGATATCTGTAGGTTATATGCTCAAGAGTGATCTTATCTTCTGAGCAGATCCTGTTTTTGCTTTCAATGATCTCCGTATCCTTAAGCTCTGTTATATTCAGATTGTCACAGACATAGTTAAGGGATGTCTCGTAATAGGCTATAGTAGAAAGGTGAGTGGAAATACGATTCACACCGGGCATGAGCCTGACAGCCGCAAAGGCGAAGGCCGACAGCTGGGGGAACATGGCCATCATGTCTTTTCCGCTCACAACACAGATATACATATATGCAAGGGCTCCCACCATACATACAAGCTCTATGGCCAGCCTGGGGGAATTATTATAAACAGTATACTTTCTGTTGGCATTGGCCAGCTTGTCATAGGCGCCGGAAAATGCACTTAAGAAATGTCCTTCCTTTGCGGCAACCTTCACATCCTTTATGCCGAACACAGCCTGCTGCATCCACTTCATGGTGGCCACCTGCTGCTGCACCCTTTCCTGCCCAAGCCTGCCAAGCAGTGGCTTTATCACCAGGACTATCACCAGGACCATGGCAAACATAAGCCCTGCAAAGAACAGTGTCATGGCAGGGTCAACGATCAATAAAAGTATGCAGAGACATATAGACACAGCCACTTCCGTAAGCAGGAGCATCACTTCCTGCAGGAGCAGGAAGACGTGGGGTATGTCTTTATTTATAGTCTGGAATATAGCATTGACATCTGCATTCAGATAATACTCATAGGGACGGTTGAGGTACTCCCCCAGAAGCCTTGAGGAGGTGCGGCTCTCCAGCTTATTCACATATCTTGACTGGACAAAGTAAAGGAACAGCAGATAAAGGTTCTTGATAAGGTATACGGCCATTGCCACTATGAGCACCACCTTCACAAAGGCCAGATTGTCAGAAGGATCCAGCCCCGCCCGGAGCATTGCATCCTGTACCATTTCATTTGAAAGGATCTCGTCCGGGGTAACAACGGCTGAAATAATGGGAACTATAACAGAAACTCCCAGGGTCTCAAGCAGAGCACTTATGAAAATAAGCACCAGCATACCTGCGAACTGCACTTTTTCCTTTTTCCCAAGCAGAGTATTCAGCCTGCGGTAAACATTCATCCGAAATGTACCTTATCTTCCTAAAAATATGATTAACTCGCTAAAAGTAGCTTTTTGATTCACACGGATTGTTCCGTGCTACGCACTCCCACAATCCTACCCACATTCGAACTCTTATGGGGCTCACGCCCCACTTCATCCTCATGTGGGTGGCGCCTCCAGCACTTTTCTCCCACTGCAAGCAAGCTTGCGTGAGAGAAAGTACTTTCGGCTGGTGAATCAAAATATCTTCCCGTATGCCGTTTACATAATATGGCACACACTTTCGTATTATACGATAAAAACGCCCTAAAATCAAATAAAACAAGGGGATGAACCCTTGCAAACACAGCATATGACTAACGGCTGTATTGCTCAAATTAAAAAGCGGTACACCGGCATCGCCGGGTACCGCCATAAATATGATCACTAATCCTTTTTACCCCTTACTTCAGCGTAGAATATCCGAAACCGTTACAGATGGCATCCACAGGTGCTCCGCTCTTGCACAGCGGACAGTTATCCTGAGGATAGCTGCAATAGTCTGGAAGATCAGCATTGGAATAAAGCGCACGGATCGGATAACCATCCAACTGGTTGGCCACGGAATATATTGCTGAAATACCGATAGTCTCACCACCATAATACCTGATGGAACGGATGGCACTCTTCAGCGTTTCACCGGTCGTAGCCGTATCAATCAGTATCAGAACCTTCTTATTCTTGATCATGTG
>JAILDD010000242.1 GCA_024689605.1 Lachnospiraceae bacterium | reverse complement strand
TGAAATCCTGCTGGGAACACTTACAGAAAAATATCTTGGGATTATATACTGGAATTACTCCTGGATTCCATTGCATCTGACCAAATACACATCCCTCCCCACGAGCTTAGGATTTGCATTTCTGATCATGCTATTTATGCGGTATGCCTTTACTCCGGCAATGGACGCAATCTCCCTGCTGCCCAAAAGCATGCTCTGTCATACCGCATGTTTTTTATTTGTGATAATAAATTTAGATACCCTGCATGGGTTTATGGAAATGCGGAAAAGCCATGACTCCTACACTCTGTGGAGGATCGAGCTTCCCCGCAATACGAAAGACACTTCGGTGATCTACCGTTAAGGCATCTTTCAATCGGCAATATCCGCTAGCCTGCAGCCGGCCGCTTTTATCAGATCTGAGGGATCAAGCTCTATCTGAAAGCCCACCTTCCCTGCACTGACAAAAATTTTATCCAAATCAGATGCAGTTTCATGAATAAAAGTCGGGAACTGCTTCTTCATGCCAATGGGTGAGCACCCGCCGTGAACATATCCGGTAAGGGGAAGCAGGTCTTTCTGCTTTATCATACTGACAGCCTTTTCCCCTGCTGCCTTTGCTGCCTTCTTAAGGTCAAGCTCAGACTCCACCGGCACTACGAACACATAATATGCACCGGACTTCCCCTGTGTCACCAGAGTCTTAAAAACTTTCTCTGCAGGCTCCCCCAGGATGGCAGCAATCTGCGTACCGCTCATTGTCGCATCCGGCTCATAAGAATGACTCATATAGGAAATCTTCTTCCCGTCGAGAACCCTCATAACATTTGTCTTTTCTTCCTTCTTCATCTCTCTATGTCTTTCTTCGTTATCCTGTTTTTTTCGGCTGCCTTACATGCCAAACTCTTCACAAAGCCTATCAAAGCGTGCCTGCTCTTTTTCCTTTACTGCCTTGGACAGATCATTCATGCAATGGTGTATCACATCCGCATCCTTTAAGGCCTCGTCCATGGGCGAGTCCGTTACCAGCTTGTCATCATGATGATAGATTGCGTAACATATCATATCCGTCTCTGCCTCATCCGTCAGTTTCAGCTCCTCAAGAATACTCCTTGCAAGCTCTGCCCCCTTATGGGCATGGTCATCATAGGAACCTGTCTTGTAAGCATGAAGGTCATGCAGCATTGCAGCCATTGATGCAATCTCGGGATCCAGCCCACGCTTTTTTGCAATCATGGTTGCCGCCAGCGACACACCATAAAGATGTGCTATGGCGCTTGTCCTTTTGTCCTCATCCTCTATTTTATTCAGTTCAGCATCCACATATTTGCGAAGTTCTTTTAGTCTGCTCATGATTAATCGTTCCTCCGATTATAATCATACATCTTTTTACAGCTGTCAGGAATATCTTTTCCTGCATATTCTTCTTTTGCAAGCTGAAAGCAGAAATCAGTCCCCATATACACGCGAAGGCTAAAGTGCCTTCCAACAAAAAAGCAGGATACCGCATTTAGTATCCTGCACTGTTCAAATAACTTCCGTCTGTTTTCCGGATTTATTTGTCTATTACTTTATCATCGGCTCTATCTGCTGCTTCTACTTCCGTCTCCGCCTTCTTCTCTTTCTTCCATAATCCGCATAAATACGTTGCGGCAAGCCCCATCAGAATACCGAAGACGATCCCTGCAAGGACATCCGTGGGGAAATGAAGGAAGAGATACATACGGCTGAAAGCAATGATCGCTGCCACAATGAATACCGGTATGCCGGCTTTCCTGTGTCTCATAAATACCGCCGTTGCGGCCGCAAAGGACCATGCTGAATGTGTGGACGGGAAAGATGAACTTGACGGCCTTTTTACCAGCAGCTCAAAAGTCTGGTCGATATGGCAGGGCCTCGGACGGTCAAAGAGATTTTTGAGCACATACTGTCCCAGCACGAAAACAAACACATATGACAGCAGTACCGCAGCACCGGCCCGTCTCGTTTTCTTAAAAAACAGAAGGGCCACGCCCACGATCAGCCATATCTGGCCGTAGGAGCCGGCAATTGCCGTAACCAGCAGAAAAAACTTATCAAGTATCTCGTTGTGCGGAATCGCATAAAGAAAAGATAATTCCATATTGCCTCCTTAAAATAAAATCAATCGACTAATTTATCCTTTTATTACAGCCTCAGCAGTAAATGCTTCGTGCTTTCCTTAGATAGTTATATAAAAATATCCCTGTCGCAGATCTCATACCCTGCCAGCATAAGTCCTTTGGCAGGAGCTGTAGGTCCGGCTACACTTCGGTCGCAGGCTTCCAGCATCTCCTTAACTTTTTCCGGCGGATACTTGCCACGGCCGACCTCCATTAAGGTACCGGCGATTATGCGGATCATATTGTACAGGAATCCATTACCGGTTACGGATATAACGATTTCTTTAGAATCCCCACCCGCTTTTTCCGTAACTACCGATATGTCATATATGGTCCTTACAGTAGACTCTGCCTGGGTATTCACACTGCAGAAGCTCTTGAAATCGTGCTCTCCCTTA
>JAILDD010000234.1 GCA_024689605.1 Lachnospiraceae bacterium | reverse complement strand
TGCATCGGTTCAGAAATAAATCGTGCAGCATCCGAGTGCACAGACTAATACATTACAAGGAGGATCATACATGACAGGCGAGAAGAAACAGGAATTCATGCTGCGCATCAGTGAGGCTAACAGGAGCCGTATGGTTGTCATCCTTTACGATATGTTCCTTACCTATGTAAAAGAGGCAGAGAACAGTCGCGCAGGAGAGGAATTCACCCTTGAGGACATGAATACCTACAAGACCGGCATCAGGAATGCCAAGGCTGTACTCAGGGAACTGATTGACTCCCTTAATATGGAATATGACCTTGCACGCCGCACATACCAGATATACCGCTTCGTGGAGCGGGAGCTGATAATGGCAGATATCCGCAGGGATCCCGCAGGGCTTGGTGAGGCTGAAAAGATAATGAAGAGCTTAAGGGACGCTTACGCCAGCGCTGCCGAATCAGACAGCTCGGAGCCCATAATGAAAAATACCGACACTATCTACGCTGGCATGACCTATTCCAGGGGAAAGCTTACCACAGACAGTGCGGCAAGCTGTACAAACAGAGGTTTTCTTGTATAAAAAACTTAAAACAGAACACGGTAATTGGGAAACAGTTTGAAACTGCCTGAACAGCCGGTCATTACAGGGTAAATAGTAGTAAATTGCAGTAATAAGAAAAACGGGGCAGATCTTTCTGCCTCGTTTTTCTTATGCAGGCATTTTTAGCCGGAAGCGTACCGTAATCGTACCCTCAGACAGGGAAAAATTATGCTTTGCCGGTGATTTAACCCCCGGATTTTTTCTTTTATGGGCATTTTCGGCTTTATTCTATGGGAAACAGTTATAATTTTGTGGACTTTTATTGTGATTTTTGCTAAATTTCTCATTATAATCACCTTTTTTTGTGTAAAAAATCACAAAAATCATATAAAATAAAAAATGTAGTCGAAAAAGGGGAAAATATTCGGTTTTGGGTACGATAGGGAGATTATAATGACATCAACGTAGGAAAGTACCCGCTTTACCTGCGGGGAAAAGTAGATCAGGACCGATAATTAAAAGTGAGAGAAAAAAGGAGGTAGCACATTGGACAACAATATGATGCATAAGCTGCAGAAGGTTGATGAGCAAACAGAATACAACCTTAATTATCAGAAGAATGCCAATGAAGAGCAGATCAGGAATTACGTAACTACACGTGTTCCGCTTAAGACACAGGAAGAATTTGGCCAGGGGGATGCTCAGCAGCATGCTGAATTCCTTCAGCAGGAGATCATGAAAACAGGTGTGGTCGTGGGTGAGCAGAATCAGATGCTTTACCAATATAGCCAGCGGGAATTTGAGGAAGCTGACGAGACCCAGACAGAGAAGGATAGAGCATTCAAAAATTTGCTTCCGTCACAGAGAGGCTATTGGAAGGATCGCAGGGCTGAAAAGAAACAGATTAATAAGCTCCGCAGGGAAACCAATGAGAAAGTTGATACGAACACTATCCGTGAGAAGAAGGATCTGGATTTCTATACCAAGTACCGCAGAGGATTTCTTGACCGTCATAAGGGCTATGCATCAAAGCTCTATGAGAATGCTGAAACCAAGTACGGTATACCTCAGGCAACAGTTAAGGAAGGCCTGATCCCCTTCATGCATGTGTATAAGAGGAAATGGGATACTTTCAGAAAGAAGTCTATGGACGGCTATTCTGCATCCCCCAGTGCCAATAAGACCATGTTCAAAAACTATTTCAATAAGGGCGGGCTTCTGGATTCTATAAAGAGCTTTTTCTATGAGATAGCAAATGGCTGCAACTGGATATTAAGCAAGCTTCATATCACCAAGAGAAAGACACGTTCCCTCAGGATTGATACCCTGAATAAGTGTCTGGCCATGGTTCTTGAAAATCCTATCACAATGGATATGCTTACTGACAAGTATTATGCAAAGCATGCTGTTGAGTTTGAGGCACGTCTTGCCAGAATAAAGGGATTCAACATTCTTTTGAATGACAACAGGGAAGAGTGGTTTTCCAAGCTGCCTAAATCAGTACAGGACGTTGTAGAGCATCTTGTTATTAAAATGGAAAAGCCTCTTGAGGATTTCATGAACAGGCATAAGGAAATACACTGCCTTAAGCAGGGGCCTGATGGTGAGGAAGTCAAGGGTGAAGTTAAGAAGGCTTATAATAACAGGCACGAGATCGTTGGAGGTGAAGATTACAAGTATAAACCTGTTGAAATTAAGCGTGAAGAGAATGAGTCTGATAAGCACTATGAAAAGCGCAAAAAGGACGCAGAGGCAGCTCACTTTGCAAAGATCGAGGCTGATAAGAATGCCATGACAGAGGAGAATATCCAGACATCCTGGGCAGCTATCCGTGAGCAGCAGCTTAGGGCTCAGGAGGTTATGACCGGCCTTATCAATGAAGGAACAGCCAAGCTTCTTGGCAGCGTTGAGAATGATGCAAAGAAAGCACGTAATAAGAGGGTAAGCAAAGCACAGAAAAAGAACCAGGCTCTCGACGAAACTGTATTTAAGTATGATGTTACCGGTGAGTTGGGCCAGAAGGTTGCAAGCCTGCAGACATTGATTGCCAGCAATGAGAGCTCATTCCATATGCTGGGCTTAGAGATAAATACCGTATTTGAGAAGTTCTATCGCCTGACCACTGTAATGGATGAGCTTAAGGCCCGGGAGGTAGTCCTTGGGAAGGAAAAGTCACTTCTCAGCAAGACCGATATCGAGAGCCCTATCATGAAGGCAATGTTCCAGTCTCAGCGTATTGTTGAGCTTCGCAGAAATAAGCAGAAGCAGTCTGTTATCCAGGACCGTATGAATGCTTATGAAAATGCCCTGAGGTTCCTTGCCAGCGGCGGAGAGGGAGAGCTTACAGCAAATGCAAAGGCACTGCTTAAGGCAGAGGGATTCCCTTATGTAGAGCATTTCCCTCAGTGGAAGAAGAACTATGCTGTGCTGTATAAGGACGGTCTTGGAAAGGATCCCGCAGCCCTTAATGATGCCGAGATGGCAGATCATTTCTGGGAGATGCGCAGGGTGACCAGGACCCAGGCTAATCTTAAGGCGCAGCTTGAGGCAGAGAAGGCTAATGAGCAGCAGCCTCTCAATGCTCTGGAAATAGATTATAAGGAATTCTCAAAATTCAATATTACCAGTATTTCCAAGCTTATGAATGCAGAAGGCCTTAAGACCTACAGAAAGGTTAAATGTCTGACCGATTTCGCCAAGAGATTTGATGAGATGACTGAAGAGCAGAAGATGGCGGAATTCGACACTGAAGAAAAGAGAATAGATGCCGAGGTAAGGGCAGATGCATTCCGCAAATACGGAGCAAAGTGGATAACTTTCTTCGAGCGTGCCCTTGAGCCTAAGTATTATATGCCTGTTACCACACTGTCCCAGCTGAATGGTGAGGCACTTGAAAATGCAGAGAATAAGCTCACCGAGAAGTATCCTCAGAAGGAAGGGGAACTTACAAAGGATGAGCAGCAGATTCAGGAACTGATACAGGAAGTTAAGAACCAGCGTGCCGTTTACAGTGCTGATAACGCGTTCGAGTACTTCAGCGAAGGTGTTTACGAGAACCGCCGCCGCCATTTCCAGGATCAGATCAAGTGGAGGTTTATCCGCTATAACAACAATGCATTTGCTGACAAGACCATTGTTGATATACAGTCATCCATCAGAAAATTCCAGTCAGATCAGGTTAGACCCGAGGCAGAGCGTGTTGATGCCAAGCTTGCAGCTGGTAAGGCAAAGGATGGAAAGGATCCGGAAGCAAGGGAGAAGGCTCAGCAGTTCGTTAACCAGAGAATATCTGCTTTCCTGAATATTAAGCTTGATCCTGCCGCATTGGAGATGGCTCATTTCCATACCAATATCGGGGATTATCTCAATATTGTACAGAGCTACCGTGAGATGAAGTCCCTGATGAAGAATCCTGATCTGAAGGAATACTTCGATACCTATGCCGATGTTAAGGATATGCTGGAGTCCCGCCTCAATAATGGTGCCATGGAGGCTATCGATCAGGCTGTTTCCAAGTATCTGAAGAGTTTCGGATTCAAGGACAATCTGTCCGGTGATTTTGAGGAGAAGCTGGGCGAAAAGGATCTCGGACTTGTGGGCATGACAGAAGAAAAGCGCAAGGAAGAGTGGGAGAAGCGCTTTGGAGCTATATATAAGGAGTCTGAAGAAGCTCTCAAGAAGGCAAAGCAGAAGAGCGCAGAGCTTAAGGCTGCTGAGCAGTCAATGGCATCCAACGAGCTCTTTAACCTGCTTTATGAAAAGAGCAAGAATATCCAGGGCTTCGATCAGAGTGAATGGCAGCAGGCTCTCAGGGATATTGTTGAGCAGAAAAAGTGGAAAGGCAAGCTTGAAAAGTCAGAGGGACTGCGTGCACTGGTTATCGCTGAGGCAGAACGCCGCTTGAAGGCCGGTCCTAATGCAATGAACGACTACTTTGAATTCCAGCTCAGAAAGAATTTATCTATGGATTTCGCAAAGCGTCTGGGTGAGCTGAACTACAAGATAGACGAGGATGCTGCAGCTCAGATCTTCGAGACCTCACAGGGAGTTATGGATGCGACTGCAATGCAGTACAGGGTGCTTGATATTGATACCGACAGCCGTCTGCAGGAGGCAATCAACAAGAGGAACGAAGAGAATAAGGAAAAGGATAAGGAAGCGGAAAAGATAGATATTAAATCTTTCAGATTGCTGCTTCGTGACGTATACAGACAGCAGAACGGCCTGGCTATCAACCAGCAGTCCGAGGAGGATTTCAAGAAGAACAATGCGGATATAATGGATTATCTGAAAGGTAATAAGTACAATTTCCTGAAGCAGGCAACAGACCAGATCCTAAGCTTTACGCTGACTGAAGACATGTTCAAGTATGAAAATATCAGAGCAAACTTCAAGGATCTGTACAAGAATGCACTCCGTATAGAAGCCTTTGCACAGATCTATAACTCCGAAAAGGCATTTTTTGCGAGTGATGCACTGCCTAAAGAAGTAAGGGATGAACTGAAATGGCGTTACAGCAAGCTGGCAGGTGGTGCATACTTATCATTCGTTGACCTGATCAAGGCTTATGTAAGCTCCCAGGGCGTGGATGAGTACGGACAGCCCGGCATGGGTATTGATTTCGCCCAGGCTGAGAAGGATAAGGAAAGGCGTGACAAGACCATTAAGTGGTACAACGTATATGAGAAGCTTGTTAAGTTCTCTACAGGCTCATACAGACATAATAAGTCAGTGGGCTTAAAGATAGAGGCTAAGAAGAATGAGGCTCTTGGCGAATTCGAAAAGGCATACGAGGAAGCCAAGATGCCGTTTATGGAGATGGAAGCTGCAAATGCCCTCAGAACTGTTAACCAGCAGTATTCACGCTGCATCAGTAATTCGACTGTCATAGGTCTTGCTGAGTATATCGGCGTGAAGGATAAAGCGCTGAAAGCGCAGTTTGCAGATGTTAAATATCTCTTTACTCCGTATCCGATAAATGATAAGGCCGGCGAAGTTGAGGCGATGGGAAAGAATGCCGAGATGATCAATAAGTTAAAGGATGCTAACGAAAATTCGATCGTCCGCAATGAAAAGAACTTCAGCAGGCGCCAGTTTGCAAAGGATATGCAGTTCTTCGCCCCGATGGCAGGTCAAATGAATGCTATCATGAAGAAACTTAAGGATGTCAAGCTTACCAGTGAAGATGATGTGCGTAAGCTGATCACTCCTGAGCTTTATATCGAGTTTAAGAAGCTTAACGCATATCTGATGTTGGCTGAAGGACACAGAGGTGAATGGCAAACCGGCAAATTACTCCGCAGTTACCAGGCCTTTAACGAAAAGAACTCTCACTTCAAGGGTGATAAGAAGATCAATCTGGGTGTAGGCCAGGATGATATGGCAGAAATGTGTGATTTTGCAGGTGCTCTTATGGATGGCCAGTTCATCGCAAGGATGAGAAGCTTCACCAAGATCATGGATATCTATGCTGATTATGTAGGTGTTGCTTCAGACGGAACACTTTTCAGAGATGATGTGGACGCAAAAGTGGGCAAGGATCAGACTGATGAGTATAAGGTTGAGATCATCGAAGAGAGCCGCAGGAAGCGTAAAGAGTACTTCAATGCAGTCCTTAATGTAATGAATACAGAGAAGGTTCCGGATCTTGTTCTTGAATATGGATCAGAAGGCGAAAAAGCTATGTATCTGAAGAATAAGGAAATAGAGGAGCAGGAGAAGGCCAAGGAAGAGGCTAAGCAAAAGAAAGAAGAGGACAAGCTGAAGGCTGCGCAGAAAAAAGCGGAAGAAAAGGCTGCGAAGGAACGCCTGGATAATGAAAAGGCGCAGGCGAAGAGGAATAAGAAGGCTGATAAGCAGGAAGCGGAAGAAAAGGCTAAGAAAGAAAAGAAGAAGAAGAAAGCGGAAGCTAAACAAAGAAAGACCGTAGAGAAGAAACCGGAGGGAGAGAAAAAACGCGGCTGGTTCTGGTAATCAGTATAGGCAGACCACAGGTCTGTGGTCTGCCGTAACTGATGAAAACAATTAGGGGTTTGATAGTTACTACACAAGAATAGGAGAAAAAACTGATATGGCAATGAATTTTGATATGAAAGTAAAAAGGATCACGCAGAACAACATAGAGTATTTTAGAAATCTCTTTGCCCCTGAAGTGGCAGATCTGATAGCTGCCGGTGCTCCGATCACTGCTCTTGGAGCATTCTCAGACGGTGTATGTCATGGCGCTATTGCCGGAGCTCTTTCGGATGATTATGTGTTCACCATTTTATCATTGTATGTTGCTCCTTCCGCAAGACGTAAAGGAGCAGGTACGCTGCTTGTTGAAAGTATCAACAATATGCTAATACCTTTTAGTGCCCGTGTGGAGATCGAGTACAATGAGCTTGAAATGGAGCAGGAGATCCTGACAGAGTTCCTCCTGGTAAGCGGTTATGAATTTGATTCAGCAGTGGATGCGGCTTATTTCATGACTACCCTTGATAAGATCCTTGAATCACCTGTTATCAAGAGTTTGGATAAGGATATTACTGATGGCGAGATAACACCATTTGAATCAGTACTTGCCCGCAGGCTTACTGCCGCAAATGACAATGCTGAGAAGACAGGAGCACCTGTTCCCGAAGGCGGACTGGCAGCAGAAACGGTTGATAAGGATATCAGCATGGCATATGTCAAGGATGATGAAGTACAGGCATATATTGCTATCGAGAAGTTAGCAGATGACCTTCTGGATGTTTCTGCTGTATATGACGGAAAGGGCGGCCCTATCGTTCTGATAGCTATGATAAAGAAGGCGTTGAAGGCAGCAGCTAAGAGATATTCCCCTGCTACAAAGGTGGTTACATGTGCGATAAATGACAGTTCCGAGAAGCTTATGGACCAGCTCTTTGACGGCAATGTGATCAGCAGAAAGCTTTACAGACGTGCAGAGCCTCTGTTCTCTGATGTTGAGATCGAACGCTTCATTGACAGGACAATGGAGGCAGACGAGCAGGGCTATGTAAACATGAGCGACGTTTTTGTAGAGGGAGACATAAGCGAGTTCACCACGCCGGGTGAGGCTGATCCCGATGATATCTTTGCGGATATTGAATATGATCCGGACATCCTTGATGGTGATGAGAAGGAAACAGTTTACATCGGAAAGCATGGTGCTGACTTCACAGTTGATGATGACGACCTTGATGAGGATGATGATGTGGAGTAATCGCTGCAGTACAGCCGTTACCGGATAAGCCGGTAGTTTAAGAAAAAAATGATGGGACAGCAGAGCGCTGTCCCATTTTTTATTGATTCAGATCGATTTCATAACCCTGCCGGATTTTATGCACAGGTTTATTTCAGTCTGTGTTTACGATCTCATTTCTTACCGGCAGGATAAATGACGGTGATACTGACAGCTCATCCACTCCCATGTCTATGAAAGTCTTGGTAAGTGACGTGTCTGCCGCCAGCTCTCCGCAGATGCCTACCCATGCGCCGCCCTTGTGGCCGTTTTCTATGGTCATGCGTATCAGCTCAAGCACGGCAGGATGGTGTGAATCGTTTATGCTCTCAAGCTTTGCATTCTGCCTGTCGATGGCCAGGGTGTACTGTGTCAGGTCATTGGTTCCTATGCTGAAGAAATCAACCTCCTGCGCAAGTGTTTCACTGATCACTGCAGCTGCCGGCGTTTCTATCATGATGCCCAGCTCTACCTCTTCGCTGTAGGGGATGCCCTCAGCTTTAAGTTCGGACTTCACTTCCTCAACATACTTCTTGCACTGAAGCACTTCGTCAAGGGAGATGATCATGGGAAACATAATGGCGAGGTTTCCGTAGGCCGATGCCCTGTAAATGGCCCTGAGCTGTGTCTTAAAGATTTCAGGCCTGTCCAGACATATGCGTATGGCTCTGTATCCGAGAGCCGGGTTGTCTTCATTGCCCAGATCAAAGTATTCCACCTGTTTGTCAGCACCCAGGTCAAGGGTGCGGACGACCACCTGCTTGCCGGCCATGTTCTGTGCAACAGTCTTGTAGGCCTGGAACTGTGTCTCTTCCGTAGGGAAGTCTTCGCTTTCAAGATAAAGAAACTCGCTTCTGAAAAGCCCAACGCCTTCAGCGTCATTGTCCAGTGCGGCACCGGTGTCATTGACACCGCCGATATTTGCATAGAGACGGATCTTCCTTCCGCTCTTTGTGACACTGGGCTTGCCTTTAAGCTGCTGCAGGAGTTTCCGGTGTTCTTCATCCCGGTGCTTGATTAGCAGCATTTCCTTCATTATCTCATCATCCGGATCAATGGTGACAGTTCCGCTGTAGCCGTCAACTATTGCCTGCTTTCCGTTCCATGCCCTGTCAATCTCTATGCCTATGATGGCAGGCAGATTCATCATCCTGGCAAGTATGGCTGTATGTGAATTGGCTGACCCCAGATGCGTTACAAATGCAAGGAGCTTTGACTTATCGAACTGCACCGTCTCTGAAGGTGCAAGGTCCTCTGCCACAAGTATCACGGGTTCGGCCAGTTCTGAGATTTCCTCAGCTCCGCTCAGCACCCGTACCACACGCTCGGAGATATCCTTTACATCGGTACTCCTTGCCTTGAAATACTCGTCATCCATATTGGCAAACATTTCAGCAAAGTTGTCCCCTGTCGTTGCAACGGCATACTCGGCACATACCTTTTCCGTGTTGATGATATTGGAGATGGAATCATTGTAGTCCTCGTCCTCCAGCATCATCTGGTGCACTTCGAAGATAGCCGCATTTTCCTCGCCTACCTCCGTCAGTGCCTTGTCATAGAGCTTCTGCAGCTGTTCTATGGCAGTTGCCTTTGCTGATTCGTAGCGGGCCAGCTCCGCAGCCGTATCTTCAACAGTTGTCCTGCGAACAGCCTGCTCGCCTTTGTCATAGAACAGAATCCGCCCTATGGCAACGCCTTTTCCTATTCCTTTTCCCTTGAACTGCTGCATAGGCACCTCCTCACTTAATATCATCTGCTCTTAGAATTCAGACAGGCAGTCTGTTAGAAATTAGCCTTGAAGAATTCCTCAACCTTTACAACATCGGCATCTTCGTCAGGTCCTTCCACCTTAACTGTCACCTCAGCGCCTTTCTTAACGCCCAATGACATGATCATCATAAGCTTGGTAGCCTCTGCTGATTTTCCGTTTGCCTCGATGGTTACCTTGGATGTAAGTTCCTTAACGGCTTTAACCAGTAAGCCTGCAGGTCTTGCATGGATCCCCACCTCATCTGTGATCACATAATTAAAAGATTTCATATGGCACCTCTTTCTGCCGCATCCCGCGGCGGTTATT
>JAILDD010000232.1 GCA_024689605.1 Lachnospiraceae bacterium | reverse complement strand
ATGGTTCTCTAAGAAATTGTGGGGTCGTATATAGAATTACTGGGGTTTCCCCACTTTTTCCTGTTGCTCTCCTATCTTTACTGGTGCTATCAAAAACCTCCAAGCTATTCTGGGGTTCTTTATGCATCTTGTACAATTGACATCTCTTCACATATGACTGATCCCGGTCACCATAAGTACATGTGGCTCCAGCCTGTCTACAAATACTTTATTGAAATCTGCATCCGGATACGCCTGCACATATGTGAATGCATAGTTGGCTGCCTCTGCATATCTCCATTCCTCTATGCCTGCCGCGACCATGAATTCCTTTGTCTTCTCACTCAGCTCACTGTCAAGGAAGTCCCTGAAAACCGGGTCTGCCTCATAATCATCATCCGGAATCGCAGCATGGTCTTCATCAGTACTGCCTTCATGATCAGACAGACTCATCGCTTCTGCATCATCCATCTTTGCAGCAAGTATGCATATCCGCTCCAGCATCGCTTCAAATTTTTCATCATCATATTTCAATGTCTCTCCCATTGCATTCCCTCTCTCAAGCAGATATCATTAACCTGTAACTATATAAAAGCAGCAGGGGGATTCAATAGTTTGACCACTTCCCCCTGCCGCACCACCTAAAACCAAACGAAGGCTCTACCTGAAAGAGTTGCCGCTCTATATATCAGGAAACCTGCGTTTGAGGATTAGCTATGCTCATACAACAATCCATATTCAGATCACTGGCTCTGTTAAGCCATGTGTCAGACCTCGATCTGTTCAATGATGCCGTCAGTTCATACAAAAAAGAACACCCGGATGTTAAATCCGCCGGTTCATACAGGCGCACTATGATTACTGTTTCCGGCTCCGGCAAAGTGGATGATATTGAGATCACCATCCTGCGCATCCATTCCTCTGATCCTTGCGGAACGTCTCTGACCTCCGCTGTGATACCGGATATCCTCATCCCCCATGGTTCATATACCATCCGCTTCGTCCTGACAGTTCTGCATGCCTATCTGAACAGGACCTGCCCTGTCAAAACCCTGTGTGCCCGGTTCGGCATATCTTCGTCTACCCTGTATGATTGGAAGCGCCTCTTTGAAGCACATTACGCCTCATGGGAAAAGCAGCTTTTATCCGCCCGCAGGCTCCACAACGACCTTATTTCTTACATAAGTTCAGTCCCTGCCCTTCCTAAAAAGTTCCTCAGTCTATTTGGCATCTCCTTCCTGCAGAGCAGGTGCAGATGCTTTGATGTCATGCACCCGGCTACCCTGAAACCACCTCCTGCATGATCCCGAGACCCCATGGCCCTCCTGAATGGTTTATGCTCATACTGTAGCAAACAACATTCATCCAAAGGAGGTTTAACCACATGAAAAAAAATGACCTACTGGCTAATTCCCTTGCAGGACTCCCGGAAGACGTCTCTGTGAAGGACTTCGTCTGCCGCGACCATTCCATAGAACTCATAGTCGACTGGCCTATACCCGGGAAATGGAAGCGTATCTGCCCCCACTGCCAGAACACACACTGTACAATAAAGGACAGGAGTACTTCACAGACCATACGGCACACGCCTTCCGGTTTCCGCGCGGTATTCCTTACATATGACAAGCCACGCTGCTTCTGCCCTGAGTGCAGGCGTTCATTCTACCTTTACCCTGAATGGGCCGTGCCACGGATATCCATGTCAACGTCACTGCTTGTCCGTATCTATAAGCTCCTGACCTCCACTGTGCACAATATAACCGAGATCGCACGGGAGACCAGGACTACCCCTGCCGTCGTGCAGCATGTAATGGACAAGCTTCCCGCTGATAAGCCGTCCTGCCTTCCTGAAACCCTCGGCATAGACGAGTTCCACGGCGACACCGGATACTATGACAAAGGCATCAAACGCTACAGGACTGAGAAATACCACTGCGTCATCGTAGACGTTGACGCGCATGCGGTAACCGACATACTTCTGAAGCCCACCTACGGCGTCCTCAAGGCCTATTTCATGGAATATCCGCCTTATAAACGCCGTCATGTAAAGTATTTCTGCGCTGACATGCGTTCCGGTTTCTCCAGGGTGGCACGTGAATGCTTCCCTAAGGCCAGGATATGCATAGACCCGTTCCACGTGTTGAAGCTCCTTACAGAAGCAGTAAGCGAGGTACGCATCGAAGAATGGCGGGCACTGAGGGATCAGTGGGCAGCTGCCATGGCTGAAGCAAAGGCATGCACTGACCCTTCCATTAAAGAAGAGCTTGTATCAAGGGCCTGTGACCTCGAAAATGATTACAGGCTTATAAAGAACTCCCAGCGGCTCCTTATCACATCGCCTTACAACGATGGCTGTTACTGGAACATCCATGAAGACGAAGGCCAGGAACGCAAGGAAAAGATTTTTCTCCTGTGCCCCTCCCTTAAGGCCCCTTATGATGCCCTCATGGAATTCTATGACATAACATCCCTTGCCACGCCATCTGAAAAAGTGCCTGCCCTTAACGGATGGATCAATACATACAGGGACTCTGACTGTCCTGCACTCAGGCGTTCCGTACACAGCATCGAAACCCATAAGCGCGGCATCGTCAATGCCTGGAAATATCTTAAATCCAATGCCCATACCGAATCCCTTAACAGGGACATCAAGAACGTCAGACGCTTTGCATTCGGTGCCCACAAGTTCGAGAATTTCAGGAAGCGTGTACTCCTTGCATGCGGTAGCGTTAAATTCATTGACGACCCCATATCCATCTTCAAAGAAAAGCGTTCCTCAAAAGATTCCGGCAAGGGAGGTGAGGCAGATGGATGACATCCTGTTCTGGTATCCAGCCTATGAAGATGACCGACCCTTACATGAGCGCTCAGATGCAAAGCATAAACAAGGCTCAATAAGAGTCATCAACACAGCGCATGAACCCTATGAAATGACCATCGACACTGATGGATACAGCTTCCATGCCATCTTCGGCAGTCAGATAAACGGACATTTTCTATGCATACCTAACTGGAACCTTGGCTGCGAACTTGCAGCCTATAATGACAAAGCCTGGAACATTAGTTCAATATATCGAGCCGGAACTCTTCGGTATACAGATGCCTGTGCCATAGGCAACGCACTCCAGCTTATTGAAATCTTGTTAGGGAAGGAAGCCTGATCCTGTGCTCGATCACATTCTATGAACCAAAAAGCTCAAAGGAGAAATATTCTATTGCATAAAAAAAAGACATCTGTGATGTCCCTCGTTATACCTCGGTCTGGGTAATGACCACCTCCATCATATGCTAATTCGCAAGCCCGCCAGCAGTCCAAATGTGGTCGGGCTTGTTGTGCTGTCCATATTTCCTGTATTTTCAACAATTATTATTGGTGATTGTCCGTAACATCAGTATTTTCAAGGCTTTCGGCGCCTATTCCCATTAAATCTTATGGCTTACCCCATTATTTCTCTGAGAGTCCGGTCTATTGCCATTTGGCATTTTCTTTCCCCAATAATTAACAACGTACTGAACTCACACTATTCATATTTGATTTCAACACAATCTGTTTGAAATACTTATATTCTTCTTTAAGAATAAACGATGTATCGTTTGATACATGGGCTTTGATTAATGTACCCCTCCCACTTGTATCAACCCAGGAAAGTCTTTCTTCAACAAATCCTGTTCTTTCCAACCGCTTCATAACA
>JAILDD010000171.1 GCA_024689605.1 Lachnospiraceae bacterium | reverse complement strand
GACCTATTCTGTGGATCTGCAGACGCCGGAGCCGGTGACTGTGTGGGAGGATACCAATGCCTATGCCCTGACAGTCGGCAACATGCAGCCCGGCGAGTGGGTTTATGAATTCTTGGTGGACGGTACTTTTACGGACGGAGCTTATGAGATAGAGCTTGTCACGGAGAGTATCAGTCCGCTTTCTTTTCTTTTTGGTCAGCAATGAAGGATAAAAAAGGCAGGGTCAGACAACCGGTAAAGAAAGGCGTGGCAAAAGTCCCCTTCATCATGCAGATGGAGGCGCTTGAATGTGGTGCGGCTTCTCTGGCTATGGTCCTTGCTTACTATGGCAAATGGATCCCGCTTGAACAGGTGAGAAGAGATTGCGGTGTATCAAGAGATGGTTCAAATGCACTGAATGTCCTGAAGGCGGCCCGCAATTACGGACTTGAGGCTTCGGGATACCGTTTTGAGCCGGAGTATCTGAGGGACAATGGCTCGTTTCCCTGCATAGCACACTGGGAATTCAATCATTTCGTAGTAGTATGCGGTTTCAAAAAAGATAAGGTCTATCTAAACGATCCTGCAAGAGGAACCGTCGTTGTATCCATGCAGGAATTCGATGAAAAATTCACCGGTATCTGTATACAGTTTTCACCGACGGAAAATTTTGTTCCGGAAGGCAAGCCCCGTTCCACAATTAATTTTGCAAAAAAACGTCTGGCAGGCTGTGGTGTCGCCATTGCTTTTGTGGTAGTGACAGGTATAATTTCATCTCTTATAGGCGTGATAAATCCTGTTTTCTCCAGGATATTCATGGACAGACTGCTGACCGGCACAGATCCCGGATGGCATATTCCTTTCATCATAGTAATGTCGGCTTTCGGCTTTATACAGATACTGATGCAGTTCATACAGGCAATCTATTCAAGGCGGATAGAGGGAAAAATGGCTGTATATGGCACATCATCATATATGTGGAAGATATTAAATCTTCCTATGGAATTCTATTCGCAGCGATATGCCGGCGACATTTTATCCAGAAGAAGCGGAAATGCGAATATATCCGGTTCTTTGATAAACACATTTGCACCGTTAGTGCTTCAGGCCGTGATGATGGTGTTTTATCTTGTGGTCATGCTTAAAAACAGCGTGCTTCTTACGCTGGTAGGTGTTTCTTCAATTGTAATAAATATGTTTGTCGCCCGCATTATCTCTAAAAAGCGCATCAATCTTTCAAGGGTGCAGATGCGGGACAGTGGAAAGCTTGCTTCCTGTACTACTTCCGGCATAGAGATGATAGAGACCATAAAAGCCAGCGGTGCAGAGGAAGGCTATTTTCAGAAGTGGGCAGGATATCAGGCCAGCGTTAATACCCAGGAAGTTGCTTTTGCGAAGCTTAATCAGTACATAGGCAGCATTCCGAGCGTTGTGTCTATTTTCACAAATACCCTGGTGCTTATGCTGGGAGTGTATCTCACAATGGAAGGCAAGTTTACCGTGGGCATGATCATGGCATTCCAGGGATTTTTAGGTTCCTTTACTGCGCCTGCCTCTACCTTTATTTCTGCAGGTCAGACCCTGCAGGAGCTTCGCACCGATATGGAGAGGATAGAGGATGTAATGGAATATCCTGCTGATGAAAACAGTGCGCTGAGGCAGCAGACAGGAGACGTAAGCTACAGAAAGCTTAAGGGCAATGTAGAAATGAAAAATGTGACCTTCGGGTATTCACGCCTGGCAGAGCCTCTTATAAGCGGCTTTGACTTAAGGCTTGAGCCGGGAAGCCGTGTGGCCTTTGTGGGATCAAGCGGATGCGGAAAATCCACATTATCAAAGCTTATATCAGGTCTCTATACCCCTTGGGAGGGAGAAATCCTTTTCGATGGCAAGCCCATAAAAGAAATCGACAGAAGTGTTTTCACAGGATCCTTAGCTGTTGTGGATCAGGACATCATAATGTTCGAGGATACCATAGCATCAAATATCAGGATGTGGGATGAGACCATAGAAGACTTTGAAGTTATAGCTGCTGCAAGGGATGCGCAGATACACAGTGACATCATACAGCGCGAGAACGGTTATGAACATAAGATGATAGAGGGCGGAAATGATTTTTCCGGCGGACAGAGACAGAGGATGGAGATAGCAAGGGTGCTTGCCCAGGATCCCACAATAGTGATACTGGATGAGGCTACTTCTGCACTTGATGCAAAGACTGAATTTGATGTAGTCAATGCCATACGTGACAGGGGTATTACCTGCATTGTGATCGCACACAGGCTGAGTACTATCAGGGATTGTGACGAGATCATTGTCATGGATAAGGGAAAAGTCGTTGAGAGGGGAAGACACGAAGAGCTTTACGCAAAGGGCGGATTATATAAAGAGCTGGTACTGAGTGAGTAGCGCATGGGATGGTTTGACGATCAGATACGATCAAGAAAACAGAATGACAGGCAGGATTTTGACAAATCCTTTATGAAGATAGCGGCTGCTGTCACAGGGGATAAGTCTGCCATTAATAATACTGATGACGCCATGGTGCAGAGTGCGGTCAATGACATAATGCGCTATTACCATATACCGCCGAGGGAGATCCCGTCCAAGATCCGAACCATAGAAGATCAATTGGAGTATGTACTCCATCCGTCGGGGGTAATGTACCGGAGAGTGGAGCTTAAAAAGGGGTGGCACAAGGATGCTTACGGTGCGATGCTCGGTTTCAGAAAATCCGACAATGCTCCGGTGGCACTGATGCCTTTCGGACTTACACACTACAGGTTTTTTGATCCTGCCAAAAACAGCTATGTGGTCATTAATGCAAAGAATGAAAAAGAGTTTGACGTGGATGCATATGCGTTTTACAGGCCCTTTCCACTAAAGAAGCTGGGAATCATTGATCTTCTTAAGTTTATCGTGGGTGTTCTTGAGCCTGCCGATTATGTACTGGTAACACTTGCTGCGGTTGTGGTAACCCTTGTGGGTATGCTGACACCCAGGATCAGTCTTTTTCTTTTCAGTGAGGTCATAGAGGCTAAAGACATATCCCTGCTTGTTTCTACCGGAATATTTATGCTTTTTGCGTCCATAGGATCCATGATGTTTTCATCTGCCAGGTCATTGATACACACAAGGATAGATACCAAGATGAGCATATCCGTGGAAGCTGCTACCATGATGAGGATACTCTCACTGCCTGCCGGTTTCTTTAAGGACTATGGTTCTGGTGAACTGTCATCCAGGTCTTCCTATGTCAATTCGCTTTGCAATACTTTGGTATCCGTAATCCTTAATACCGGACTCAGTTCGATTTTTTCACTGCTTTATATTACCCAGATTTTTGAATATGCCCCCGGCCTGGTGGTACCGTCTATAACGATCACACTTGTAACAGTGACTTTTACAGTTGTCTCATCGCTGCTGCAGATGCGATTAAGCAAGAAGTCAATGCTGCTGGGATCAAAGGAAAGCGGACTAAGCTACGCGGAGGTGAGCGGCATACAGAAGATAAAGCTTTCAGGTGCGGAGATGAGAGCCTTTTCCAGATGGGGGGACCTGTATGCCAAGTGCGCCGAGCTGGACTACAATCCGCCTCTTTTTATCAAGATGAACGGAGTCATCAGTTCGGCAATATCTATAGCCGGAACGATAATCATATATAATGCCGCAATTATGACGCATGTAAATGTTGCTGAATACTATGCCTTCAATGCTGCCTATGGAATGGTGTCCGGTGCATTCATGTCGCTTTTCAGCATGGCACTTACAGCGGCCAATATCAAGCCCATATTTGACATGGCGGAGCCAATACTTAAGACCGAGCCTGAGGTTTCTGAAAATAAGGAAGTCCTTAACAAGATATCCGGCGGCATAGAGGTAAATAACCTGACTTTTAAGTATAAGGAAAATTCTCCCGTCATACTTGATGACATTTCATTAAAGATAAAGCCCGGACAGTATGTGGCCATAGTGGGAAAGACCGGCTGCGGCAAGTCCACGCTGGTAAGACTTTTGCTTGGATTTGAAAAACCCACAAGGGGCGGTATCTATTATGACGGAAAGGATATAAATTCCGTGGACCTTAAATCTCTGCGTAAGCATATAGGAGTAGTGACACAGAATGGAAAGCTTTTCCAGGGAGACGTTTTCTCAAATATCGTTATCGCGGCACCGCACCTGACGCTTAAGGATGCATGGGAAGCTGCAGTGATCGCAGGCATTGCCGACGACATCAGAAATATGCCGATGGGTATGAATACGCTTATATCCGAGGGAAGCGGCGGTATATCCGGCGGACAGAAGCAGAGGCTCATGATAGCAAGGGCAGTCGCACCGAAGCCCAGGCTGCTTATTTTTGATGAAGCTACTTCCGCCCTGGACAATATTACCCAGAAAAAAGTATCGGAAGCCCTCGACGGGATGAAGTGCACCAGGATAGTAATAGCCCACAGGCTTTCTACCATAAAACAGTGTGACCGTATCCTTGTTTTTGACGGCGGACATATCGTGGAAGACGGAACATATGATGAGCTGGTGGAAAAGAAAGGATTTTTTGCTGATCTGATCGAGAGGCAGAGGGTGGATGTATAACTTACTAAATTAAGAGGAGGGAATATTTATGGAGATAAACTGGGATCTCAACGGAAAAGATCTGAATATAGGACTCAGCGGTAAACTGGATACATTAAGTGCTATGGGGCTGGACGACAGATTTGCGGAGCTGCCGGCAGAGGTGATCAATATATTTTTTGACTTAAACGGCCTGGAGTACATTGCATCCGCAGGATTAAGAGTCCTTTACTGGGCACAGGAATATACAGAGGATAAGGGTGGACGTATGGTGGTCAGAAACGTATCGGCGGAAGTTCTTGAGATTCTGGAAACGACGGGATTCAGGGATTATATCAATATTGAGTGAGTCTATGAAGAGAAGAGGCGCGTCGCTTTCCGTAAAGTTTATCGCGGGTTTTGTGGTGCTGGTGCTGATCATAAGCCTGATCAGCATATGTTACGGTTTTGACAAATATAAAGTCAGCGTAGAGCAAAGCTACAATGATAACGGCTACCAGATAGCGCGGATAGTAAGGAACATAATAACCGATGAAGAGATAAAGCATTATGCTGATTTTGTAAGAGGGGACATTGATAAGGAAGCCTGTGCTAAAGAGGCCGCTACGGAGAGATATCTCGAGATAGAGGAAGAACTTTCAAAGCTCAGGGAAGCAACGGGAGCAAATGACATCTATGTAGGCTATATCGATCTGGACGAGCTGCATTCCTATCAGGGTACAAAAGAAGGGTGGTATCCCCTCAGGTACATGTTTGATGTGTATGAAAAACCTGAGCTTAAATACACTCTGGGTGATGCCAGTGCCATTAATCCTGAGTTCATAAAAGACTGCGAAGATATCATGACCATTGGCGAACGTCCGACAAATCATTTTGTATCTAAGAGCGAGTATGGATACAATACATCGGCGCTGATGCCTGTGCTTATCAATGGTGAAGTGGTCGCTATTATTGATGTAGAGATTCCCATGGCCACGTTGCAGGCGGAGATCTACAAACATATATCGGACACGGTATTTACCATAGTAGCCGTGATCATTGTTTTCATGGCAGCGTATATATTCTGGTTTCATCGCAAGGTGATAGCTCCTATCATGCAGGTTTCATCAGAAGCAGAGGCTTTTACCCTGGAGATAGCAAATGATTCTGAGGATATAGGCTATACCCTGTCAGATAAGCTGTTAAATATAAGGACAGGTGACGAGATAGAGCTTTTGGCAGAGTCTGTCTATAACATGGAGAAAAATATAGATGAAGCCACAAGGGATTTGATCAGGGTAACAAAAGAGTCCGAAAGGGAAAAAGCAGAGCTTGGCATAGCAAACAAGATACAGAAGGATATACTTCCTACGGTTTATCCGGCTTTTCCGGACAGGCACGAGTTTGACATCTCTGCTTCAACGACACCGGCAAGGATGGTGGGCGGTGACTTTTATGATTATTTTTTCATAGACAAGTCACATCTGGTGATGGTCATAGCGGATGTTACGGGCAAGGGAATCCCGGCTGCGCTCTTTATGGTCATTGCAAAGACAATGATAAAGAACCGGGCAATGTCCGGAGGACTGCCGTCGGAGATACTCTTTGACGCCAATAACCAGCTGCATGAAGGCAATGACTCTAAAATGTTCGTTACTGTATGGCTGGGCATACTTGATATAAATAATGGTGTGCTAATGTCAGCCAATGCAGGCCATGAGTATCCCCTGATAATGGGGGCGGATAAGGGATACAGACTGGTAAAAGACCGTCACGGACTGGTGATGGGACTCAGGCAGAATATAAAGTATACAGATACGGAGACGGTGCTCTCACCCGGGGATACGGTATTTGTATATACAGATGGTGTGCCGGATGCGGCAAGTGGAGAAGGAAAACCCTTTGGAATGCAGAGGCTCATTGAGGTCCTGAATTCCTGCAAAGAGATGACTGTTCCTGACACATTGAACTTAGTGCTTGATGCCGTAAGGAAGTATTCGGATATTGATTCACAGTTTGATGATATCACAATGCTCTGTGTCCGCTACATGGGGGATGAAGCAGGTAAGTATAAAGAAATCACTCTTCCGGCTGTTATAGAGAATGTACCGGTGGCAATGGAGTTTTTGGAGAAGGAATTAAAGAGAGTCCGCTGCGGAGATAAACTGAACAGGCGTATTGTCCTGGCAATGGAAGAGATTTTCGTGAATGTTGTTTCATATGCGTATCCGGAAGATACAGGAGATGTGAACCTGAAGGTAAGCTATCCGGTACCCAATATGGTTCAGGTGGAAGTTACGGACAGCGGGATGAAGTACAATCCCTTAACGAAGCCGGATCCGGATACTGAGATTCCACTCAGGAAGAGAGGCAAGGGTGGAATGGGAATATACCTGACCAAAAAGATTATGGATGAAATGGAGTATGAATATAAGGATGGCTGTAATCATCTGACAATGAGAAAGAGATATGTGTTATAGGACAGTGTTAAGCAGTCAGGAGCAGTTACGTAAAATACAGTCCTTAGAATGGCGAAAGGGGGAAGCGTGGAAGACAGACTTGGATTTGAGGACCTGGGGCAGAAGGGGATAAATGTAGAGGAAGGCATAGGCTTTACCGGAAGCAGGGAAAAATATCTTGCGGCGCTGCAGAGATTCTACAGAAGGGCAGAAAAAAACATTGAGTCCATCATGGCTGAATCATCAGAGAAAAAAGGTGATGAACTAACGATAACCGTTCATGCCCTTAAGAGTAATGCCAGGATGATAGGTGCAGACAGGCTGGGAGCCATTGCGGAAGAGATGGAGCTTTCCGCTAAAGCCGGGGAATATGATAAGCAGTTTTCCGTGACAGATGAATTGTTATCCGAATACCGGAAGGTGCTGGATATCATAAAGCCGTACGGAGAAATGCAGGAGGTACATCCTGCATCAGAGATTTCCGCTGATGAAGCCGCTAAAGCCGGTGAAGCACTGATAGAAGCACTGGAGGATTACGATGACGAAGCGGCATTGGAGCAGCTGCATACACTGATGCATTATCCTTTCAGATTTACACTTATAAATGTGCTTAAAAACGCTGAGGCGGATATTAAGGATTTTGAATATACCGAAGCCCTGCTGAAAGTAAGGAGAGTAGTGAGTCAGATAGAGGATTAATGGGATATCTGTATCAGAATGTTTAGATGATTCAGCAACTAAGATCACTTGTTATACAACGAATATAACAGTACGGATTTTGGAGAGATAGAGAGGGGAAAAATGTCGGATTTAGTTGATATCAAATTGATAATTGATAAGGACTGGCCTAAGCTTACGGTTTATATCAAGAGCAATGAGCGTAATGAGGATGTGGAAGGTATCATTGCGGCTGTCCAGGCATATTCCGAAAAGAAAGTGCCGATGGTACAGGCTTATTTTAAAGGCAGCCTGGTAATGCTTCCGCAAAGGAAAATAATCAGGTTTTATGTGGACAACAGGAAGGTGATGGCCCAGACTGCCGAACGTATTTATGAGACAAAAAAGCCGCTGTATGAGGTAGAAGAAATTCTCGATAAGAAAAGATTTATACGCATATCCCAGTCGGAAACTGTAAACCTCAAAAGGGTGAAGAATTTTGATTTTTCAGTGGCTGGAACCATAGGTTTAGAACTTGAGAACGGAGAGATCACTTGGGTTTCGAGAAGAAGGATTAAGGATGTTCGTACTTTGCTTTCCGGAGGCAGGGACGGAGATTGATCTATTTTTCTTACCAATCCTCTTTATATTCCAGCTCTCGCAAGAGGTGACGTTTTTTTGAGTTGGAAGGTCTACAATGTAATCTCCGGTACGGCTTGACAATGGCGAAGAGATAACGATTGTTTCTTCGAGTTTTGGTGTACCGAATGTTACTCAACAACATTCAGTGTCACCTCGGGAAAGCCTGCAATATACATAAAGCCTGCCCATCCGTCTTCATTTAAGCTGCTTACCCAGTCAAAACCTGCAGGAACAGTCATTTCGTATTTCTGATGATTGTAAGTAAAATGAACGACAGTTGTCAGATCCGGACGTTTTGAGAGGTTTTCCGCATCGGTTTTGTTTATGGAAATGTACTCGCCTCTTTCAAGCGTAACGGTTCCACCCTGAGGTGCGTCAGCTGTCGCCTGCTTAAGGGCGTTATGAAGATTGTCAGCATTATCAAAACTTCTGGTTTCGATCAGAAGATTGCAGATCTTACAGCGGAGCTCCTCTTCCCCAAGATGATCATTGGTGGCTTCGATGCTGGTGTGCCATACAAAATCATGGTGGTGTGAAGGAGGTCCGCTTTCTTCGTCATCATCATCAGCATCGTCAAGTGACAGCACAAGTGGATTGGTCATCGTAAACTGAACAGTATCGTCAAAAGCCTGACCGCTTGCTGTGAAAGAACCTGAGAATGTTTCGCCCTTATAGTCGAAACTATACTTTACATCTATGGAATCACCATTCTGATATCCTGCAGGTTTGTTTGTATCCATAGTTATAACAAGGACAAATCGATCCTCGGGTAAACCAAACGCCGGACTGGGGAAAAGACAAATGTAGGTTCGATCCGGAGTATTGTTCAGTACATAATCCGGAGTAGTGATTTCCAGGGTTCCTCTGTTTGTTGTAGGAGTAGTATGAGTGTAGTCATTCTCATCTCCTATCACAACATCCACAGTGGTTCCTGCGGCATTTACGTCACTCATTCTGAAACCGGCAAATAATGCACCGGACAGAATTATTCCTGTGAGCATGTTTACAATTGTTTTGATTAATTTTTCCGGATTCTTTTTATTCATATATTTCAGATATCTCCTTTCTGCCGCTTCTGCGGATATAAATCGCTTTAGTACGTCATGAAGTATGTGTTTTTATAATTGTTCTGTACAAGCATACAATATATATAATTTTTTATGATAGAATTATATCTGTGAAAAAAATAAGAATGATAACAGTGTGTGTATTCTGTCGATTTTGATGTGTATTCGGTAATAAAATCTGTTAAAAATCGGGTGTTCAGAATGGTGTTATGAAGAATAGGGAGAGTGAAAAGTGAAATACAGCATTGATACATACAGACTATATCAGAGCGAGAAATATTTTGCACATACTGTCCGCATTCATGTCAGAATGAAGGATGAAGTCGATATAAACATACTGGATAAAGCAGTTAACGCAGCAATTAAGCGATATCCTTACTTTGCTGTCAGAGTGACTGTTGATGAGGATGGAGGGTATATTCTCGTTCCGAACGATAAGAAGATTGTCGTGATGCCTACGGCCGAAAAAATGCCGATGATTGGAAGCAAGAGCATAAACGATCATCTGCTTTTTGTGGACTGCGCGGGAAAGGATATCTTTTTCAACATAAGCCATGCCATGTGCGGCGGAAGAGGCTTTCAGCCGTGGGTTATGACAAATGTATATGAGTATGTAAAAGAAAAATACAATGTGGAGCCCTTGGCACCGGAAATCAGAAAAACGGACAGTGACTTTCTTCCGGGTGAGACTGAGGAACCCACAATGGATATGCTGACAGCGGAAGAGCCAATCTATAAAAGAAAAATTAAAAAAGCTCCGGTTCTTGGCATGGATTACCTTACGAGTGTATTTATTCCGATAAAAAGAGATCCGAATTATATGGTCATTACCGTCAATCAGCAGGACCTTCTGAAAGTCTCGAAAATGAATGACTCCAGTGTGCTTTCTTTATTCTTCATTATGTTTGCAAGGACTTTAGACAGGGTGTTTCCCGAGAAAGACAGGGTTATTGTAGGAGAGGCGGCGCATAATCCGAGAGAGAGTGTCGGGCTTCCAAATACACATTGTGATTTTTTAAGCCATGTGCATGTGGACTATGACAGAGAAAGTTTAAAAGGTGATCTGGAAAAACTGGGAACAAGAACCAGAGGACAGATTATTCTTCAGACAGACTCGACTGTCAGCCATGCACAGGTAAAAGAACTGTTTGAACTGTATGAAGAGATCGACAAACAGCACGGCATTAAGGCCAAAAGGAAGTATATGGAAAAACACAGCCTTGCCACCGGAAAGGATGCACAGCATGGAAGCTTTATTGCCAATTACACAGGGCTGATGGACTGGGGTGAACTGGCGGATTATGTTGAGTTTTTTGTTTTTGTTATCGAAGGCCATTTTACGATAGAGATCACCGCCATGGCAGATAAGATTTATGTAGGCTTCATGCAGCTTATAAAAACAGATAAGTACGTAAATCTCTTCCGGGAAGAACTTGAGAAAGTGGGTATTCCGTCTACGATTGAGGGCCCGTTTCCCAAGAGACTGCCAAAGCATGATATACCTGTAAAATAAAAGTTCAGTTATCTGTCCGAATTATTATAAGCCATCGGTTTTCCGGTGGCTGTTTAATTGGAGGTTATCTACAGTACTATTACCGAAGTCTCAATGACATTGCAGGTAGGCGCTGTTGGAAAAGACATTGGTAATGACCACTTGTACATAAAAAGCGACCGATTGCGCGGGATTTATGGAAAAGATTTTTGGCGGCTGATATAGTGAGGACATCACAGAGAGAAACCGGAAAGAGTTAAAATCCGGGACAGTAAAAACAAAAATGGAGGTTACGGATATGACAGAGATGAATAAGAAATTGGATGACAGCAAAATGGCACAGGCAAACGGCGGAACAGGCGAGCAGCTTACACAGTTTGACGAATACGGCATTATATTATCCAAAACGGATGAAGGCTATCTGGTAAGGCTTGACAATGGTGAAGAGATAACGGTTGTATATGACGGAAAGCACGTAATTCCGGACGGTGCAAGAGTAGGACTCATAATGCTGGACGGCGGCTGGGAGATGGAAGATATAAGCTGCTTCTGATAAGGACATTATTATTGCAGCGGGGTAATTATTAACCCGCTGTTTTTATATAAAGATGTGAGAAAGAGAGGTGGATTTAATATGGAGAAGAATAAAAATAATTCCGGAAAAATGGCAAAATTAGCAGGGGGGTTCGGAGTGTTGGCAATTGTATGCGGGGTTCTTTGTATCGTAGGTGCCGTTATGGGGTTTGCTATGAATGGGGTGATCAATCAGTATTACTCGGATTCTGAGAATCTGAAGGCGGCATCAGGTTCGCTGAATGCGGATATGGGAGTTTTCAACATACTTCCTTTTAACGCTATAAAAGAAGCCGGAAATTATGGAATATATTTTGGACTTCAGTTATTATGTGTTGCAGTTATCTGCGGAGTATATGTATATCTGTTCTTTACGGTGAAGAAAGTGCTCTCAAATATCGGAGAAAACGGCGCAGCCTTTGCTGAGACGGAAGCGGGTAAATGCAAGATAAATTTCATCATTATCACGATCATTTTCGTATTATTCAATGGACTCGCAGTTGGAGCGTTTGTGGGATTGATCCTGTTGGGGCTGTATAATGTATCTCTGGCTGCAGCAGAAAAATAGTACGCCGCGAAGCTCATGTTTTTATAAGTGTTCGTGAGATGTGATGTGGTTTTTTGCAGACCAAAGTGGTACAATAAGACGCATTCGATGGCGTAAAAATGCTGAATAAACGGTAGTTTTATAATGACCGCATTTTGACTGCAAAAGTTCAGTAAATAAAAATGATAGAAACCAT
>JAILDD010000136.1 GCA_024689605.1 Lachnospiraceae bacterium | reverse complement strand
CGGAGCATTATAATTCCTGATATGGATATTTACCGGAAGATTCCTGCTAAGGTCAAAAGATATGTTGCCATCATAGCAGGGACACTTTCCATCAGCCCTCTTTTTTCGTATGTTTCCTCTGCAGCCTATCTCAATGATAGTGAATAAAGGAGCAGAAGATGCAGATCTTTTGCCTAATTCAGCATAATCCAGGTTTGCAGCGGCAACTATTGCATCCATTAATTCCTGGTTTTTGGGAAATCTTTCAAGGTTTGACTTTAGAAAGACATACTGATCATTGAGTATCTTTCTACCTAACGACTTATTTTCTATAAGCACATCAGCCGGAGTTTTGCCTTTGAGTTTTCCGCTCATGAACCTTGTTGTAAAAGCAGGATTTTCACTTTCAGAAATAGTGCCAGATACGTTATATTTTGTGTCATAATACTTGTTCATGGCGTAATCTGACACAGCTCTCATCTGTGCTAAATCTGAAGGATGGAGGTTAATCGATGCAGCTGTGCCATTTTGTATTATGGTTGTGGTGAACCGTGACATGGAGTTAAATATCTTAAGTGGTGATTCTTCAGTCTGGGGTATTAAGTTTGCCGAAATACTAAAAGTTTTACATCCTCCACTTTTGCTGCGGGAAAATTCAGTGATGATATCGTAAGGGTAATCCATGTAGAAACCTCCTTTTTGCTGAACATTTGCTTTCTACACTTATCGTATCACTGAATTTCCCGTTATCAATAAAACTTTAGCGGGTTCCGGAATGAATCAATGTCTTTAGCATATTACCCACGGTTTCCAATGATTCACGCATGGATTTCTCGCATCGTTCATGTTCATGTACCCATAATCATCAAAAAGCCTAGTATCACGATTGGCACTGTTACCGTATCCCATTCTGATGGTGACAACATTTCTACAATTGTTCCCATCAGCGCAGCAATCAGCATAGGAAGCATGACAGAATCAAGGGAAAAACCATGATACAGACATAGCAAACACGCCCCTGCAAGGAGGGAAACGGCCAGCATTGCGATCGATCCTTCCCATGATTTTCTTCCTTCTATTGGTTTGAATCGGATCTTATGTTTCCCAAAAGGGATACCGACAAGCGCCGCCACAGCATCGCCCATTCCCCACATTAGAATAGCCGCCGCCGCGATGTGCGGTTTTCCAAACATACCCCATGCAACAGCGATCACCACCGCAAACATGAAGAAGAGCATCAGAAGGCTGCGTTTCACTTCTCCTTTAGATTTCTGTATAAACAGTTTTCCGTACCACGACTGATCTTCAAGGAGAGAAAGAAGAGGATAAATCAGCACGGCGATAATAACTGAAGTCAGCATAGCAGCCTGCCAGTTTTCTGCCGAGAGGACCATCACAACAAAACACGTGAAAGCTACTATATGCAGCAGCTTCCGAAACACAAAAGATGGAACCTTTGTAAGAAAACGAATCGGGAGCAGAATCAAAACGCATGGAATAACATAGGTAAGTAATCTGCCAAGACATCTTAGGGTCTGTACGACCAGCGGCACGGCAGAGATCTGCGGCCAAAAGTTCAGCAGCAGCATAGCTCCACCCAAAACAGTCAGAACCGCACCTGTTGCCAGACCTACGGTTCGGTTTTTCACGCGGTTGGCAAATCTGGCAGAGAACAGACCGGAAGCCGTCGCAATCACAATACTGAGCAGCATAACATCCCATTTTTCCAGTAGAATCGCCGGATGAATCAGAATATGACTGACGGAAGCAATGAGAGCTGTAAATGTCATGATAAACGTGCTTGTGCCAACAGCCGTCTTCAGCTCCATCTTCAGAAAAGAAGTAAATACTACCAGCATTATCATGCCACCGCCAGTACCCACAAAACCCGTTCCGAAACCAACCGGCAAACCGAAGAACAGGGAAATCGCTACGCCTTTCCAGTCCAATTTCTCACCCTTACCTGCTGTGTTCTTACTGCTTGTATCGGGCTTAATCAAAAAGCGGATGCCAATGAAGAATGTCAGAAAAAGCGTAAAACTGCCCAGCACCACATTCCCCACAATAAAAGCCACATAACTCCCTATGGTGCACATGGTAAGAATGCATGCCATCATGATCCATCCGCGTTTTAGGTCAATATTTTTGTGCCTTGCATAGGTATAGGAGGTTACTGCCGAACCGAGTATATCTGAGGCCAGTGCAATAGCTGTGGCCTGATATGCCCCGGTTTCTCCTGCAAAGGATGGACAGAGTACGATCAGGATCGGAACCATGACTGTAGCCGCAGAAAGTCCTGCCAAGCCCGTGCCAATGCCGGCAAACAGTGCTGCTATGATATACCAGAAATACTCCATAATTACCTCATATTTTATAAACTCCTTGCGAGAAAACCCCTTCCTACGTAGTCGGTTGTGGGATGAATCGCTCTACACATAACTGCAAAAAAATATTGAATGATTTTTCAAATTCTCATGATGATGTAAAAATCCCATGATACAATCCTCTTGAAGGAGAGAGATATGTATCGCACAAGGCAGTTCCACATAAAAAAGAATAGCAGATTGTACCCGTATTGCAAGGATCTATGCAGTAAATCTACAAGTCTGTATAACCGTGCTAATTTTGTGATCCGACAGTATGCAACGGCAGTTGAATCATTCGGTTCAATGAAACCCCTTTACGATAATCAGATGCAGGTGTTCAGGCTGGTTAATGACATCCTTTCAGGTACTAAGTATCTTGGATATAATAAGTGGCTGTCATATAATGCCATAGACCGGGTCCTTAAAGTATC
>JAILDD010000080.1 GCA_024689605.1 Lachnospiraceae bacterium | reverse complement strand
GATTATACCATTTTGGGATAATGTTCTCAAGGTGGGTGGTTATGGAATTCCGATTGAAAAAACTACGAAAACAAAAGAGAATTACGCAGATAAAACTTGCTATGGATCTTGGTTTAACACAGAATTCCGTCAGCAGATTTGAGACCGGATTACGCAGGCCAGACTATGAAACACTCATTTTGATTGCAGATTATTTTCATGTATCTTTAGACTACCTTGTTGGGCGAAGTGATGATCCGCACATTCATTGATAACTTGTAGAATCCCCTTTTCCATTATCAATATCATTTCCCACAAGCAAAGTGTTCTTTACATTCTTTTAAGCACTAAAAAACCGTCAATCATCTGATCGACGGTTAGCCCTTGAAACAATCATGTATCCCTCTAATTATCTTCTTCATTCATATGAATCTCATTCCATTCTTCGAGATTTTTATATTTTGAGCCATCCTTAACTTTCTTTTGAAGTGATTTCACTGTTTCTCCGGATATAAAACGATTTTTTTCTTCTTCTGTCAAATCTGCTGCCCTTACTCCTTTTTCTCGCGCATATTCCAGCATTGCCTGATAATCGATAAAGACATTCGGCAGTTGTTCTGCCAATATTGGTGCAGAAAGCTGCTGTAGTTTTCTGTGATATTTATCATAATTTGTCTTCTGACCACTTGTATACATAATCACTAACCACCTTTCTTGCTGCCGTACCCTCAATAATAAAATGATTAGGATGTAAAATCCCTATCGGATCTGCCCCAAACCATTTGACATAATGCTGCAGCAATTCCTCATTCGCTGCAAAGCCCATTACTGCTCCACCAAACCCCTTTTCTACAGACTTTTGAATAGCTATGGCAAAAAGATGACCTCCAACACCATAATATTTTTGTTTCTCTACAATGTCACGGTTATTATGCGGTGCGGCCACCATCCACGAAATATACGCTGCCTTATATTCTTCCTTATACTGAATTGCCACTAATCCCTGGATATCCACTGTTCCGGCTATTACCAAGGCATAAATCTCACATTCTCTCGCAAGCGTTTCCCAGTTAATGTACCACCCATTTTTCTGGTTGAATTTCCTAAGAAAACTTGTGCGCTGAATTTGAAGAACCTCTGTCTCAACAACATCTCCTGTAAAAGCATCTTTCAGGCAGGGCGTAACCTCATCTATCCATACAATAACCATACTTTTACCTCCTTAAATTATATCATTTTTGAATCGCAAAAAAAACTAAGTAGCCAGTCTTACAGAATTCCAACAAACATTTCTCCGTGAATAAAGCGGCGACTGCCAGCATAGATGTGCCTTTTAGAATAATCAGCACAGATATTCACAATTTCTATAACAAGAAAATACTCTTTTACATCAAAAAAGTCAAGGGCTATCCACTACTACCCCTGCACATCACCCTCAGGATGGTATGTTCCCACTATGGCTGCCACTTTTTCCTTTATGTGGTCGTCATCATTGTATGCCGCATCCATCAGATCCTTAAGCTGTCTGATAAAGGTATCCGTATCGAATTCCAGCGGCTTGCCGATATGGATCAAATGGTTAGGCGTGGTCTGCATTCCTTCCTCGGCCATAAGTTTTTCCTCATACATCTTCTCGCCGGGACGCAGGCCTGTATATACTATCTGTATGTCCTCGTCAGGCTTAAGACCCGAAAGCCTTATGAGGTTCCTTGCAAGGGTATCTATCTTTACAGGACTTCCCATATCCAGGACAAATATCTCTCCGCCCTTTGCATATGTGCCTGCCTGCATTACCAGGCTTACAGCTTCCGGTATGGTCATGAAATACCTGATGATGTCAGGATGTGTAACTGTAACAGGTCCGCCCTGGGCAATCTGCTCCTTAAACAGGGGCACTACGCTTCCGTTACTGCCTAGGACATTTCCGAACCTTACTGCTACAAACTCGGTATGAGGGAGCTCACTGCACTGTGAAGCAGCGCCTGCTGTTACATTTTCACCATCAGCTGATAATGCGGATTTCTTTGCAGCTAATACCCCTTCACTGTCATAGTGGGTAAAGAGCTTCGGAAGATCTTCTGTCCTGCCCTGCTTAACCTTTGCATCAAAAGTCTGTATCACCATCTCGCACAGACGCTTGCTGGCTCCCATTATATTGGTAGGATTAACAGCCTTATCCGTACTTATGAGGACGAAACGGTCACAGCCATGTGTCATTGCGGCATAGGCTGTCTTGTATGTTCCTATTGCATTGTTCTTTATAGCTTCCGCAGGGCTGTACTCCATAAGCGGAACATGCTTGTGTGCTGCAGCATGGTAAACGATCTGAGGCTGATACTTTGAAAAGATTTCATCCAGCCTGCGGCTGTCACGCACCGAGCCTATAAGGACTACCAGATCCAGATCCGGATGAAGTCTCTTGAGCTCCTGCTGTATATCATAGGCATTGTTTTCATATACATCATAGATTATGAGTTTTTTGGGACCATGCTTCGCTATCTGACGGCAAAGCTCTGAACCGATGGAGCCGCCACCACCGGTAACCATTATGGTCTTGGCTGAGATAAATGCATATATCTCCGTCATATCCACCTTTATGGGTTCACGTCCCAACAGGTCTTCGATGGAAACGTTTTTCAGGTCGGCGACAGAGATGTTTTCTTCAGCCACCATACGGTATACATCCCTTAACAGCTTAAGCTCGCAGTCCGTCTCCTTGCAGATGTTCAGGATATCCCTTTTCTCTGTCTGGGTAGCTGACGGGATAGCTATATAGATCTTCTCGCACTTGTATTTTTTGGCCGATGCCAGGATCTCATCACGGCCTCCCACAATAGGCACGCCGTCGATGGAACGCTTCCAGTTATTGGGATTGTCGTCAATTATGCATACTATGCGCTCCCTGTTCTGGCCTATACGGTTTACCTCCCGTATGATAGCCCTGCCGGCTGATCCGGCCCCGACTAAAAGTATGGGTGCAAGCTCACTTGTATGCTGGGTCCTGGAGCCTTTGAACAGAAGGATAAACCTGTAAGAAAACCTGGCTACCAGTATAAACATGAACTGGAACATGATGCCCACTACATAATATGAATAGGGCATCCTGACATAATACATTTTCGGGCAGAAAAGAGAAATCTCTATACCGATGACCTGTACCGCAAAGCTGACCGCAGTAGCTACCACGATGCGTTCCAGCTCCATAAAGCTGGCAAAACGCCATACCCCCTTATAAAGGCCGCAGCGCTCAAATATCACAAGACATAGAACTGCGTAGAT
>JAILDD010000071.1 GCA_024689605.1 Lachnospiraceae bacterium | reverse complement strand
ATCAGCATCCGGCAGGATCTTCCTGAAATGCTTAAGGATACGTGCATAAGACTCCTCCGGGGAGCGCTTGTACACTGCATTGGAAAACTTCTTTCCCATGAACTTCTCCGGCGTAGAGTATTCCGCAATCCCCCAGCCGTATTCGTTTCCGAACTTGTCCTTGGCATACCTGAAATCACTGACCACCACATAACACTGTTTCTGAAGCCTCGTTATCATGGTGTCAAAACCCTTGCGCCCGTTCTTGCCATATCCTCCGACCTGCTTGAGCTCCTTGGACAGTATCGGAGCATGAGCATCCAACAGTTCATACAGCTCCTTGTCATAGAAGGACGCCAGCCCGTCATCATACCTCGCATCGAAGTCATATCCGTCCCGGCGATAATTTGCAAAATCCGGAAACCACTTAGGACTGATGTACATCGCCTTGCCCCGCAGGAACTTTCCGTAGGCGCATTTCGTTGTCCGTACCACCGGCCCCTTCCATTCCCAGGCCGGCCAGAAGCCGCCGTCCCCATAGTCGTCATACCAGCACCCGTCCGCAATATGCTCCTCAATAGAAAAGCCCTGGATCTCATTCTCAAAAAAGGTAACGAAACCCAGCACATCTATAGCGTCTATCAGCTCCTCCATGGAGCCTATTGTAAAATCATCTGAAAAAGTCATATTTCCCTATAACCAATACATAATTACATGACACAGCACAGCCTTATTATTGGCGGCACAATCCTTTTATACAATGAAGCTCGTACTGTCACGGTCTACGATCACCTTACTGACCGTTCCAAGCCAATATGTCTGTTCATATTCGACATTACCATATTCACTTATCTGTTTTGCACCTGTTGCATTGCATACTGCAGCATATACCTCCTCAGCATTCTCGCATAGATTCGGAATACTCACGCTGCATACTTTAAATGTGCCCCTAAGCTTGTTGACGATCAGCGTGGTAAGTGCATCCCCCACCACTTCATCACTTACTATAAGCAGCGAACTGTTCTCTGCGACCACTTTTTCAAGAAGAATCAATATGGACTGCGGTCTGACAATTCGCTTTCTTGAAACCAGTATGTATGGATGCTCCAGCTCACAACACATTTTTTCTAAATCCGTTGAAAAGTATGCCGAATCATATCCCTTGCTTAAGACTAATCTGTTTTCTTCCTTTACAAAATCAATTCCCCCGCAGGATATATCATGTCTTCGGTTATTATAGTTAAGCCAGGGTCTAAGTCCGCATAACTTTTTATCAGCTGCTTTTATCTCATCATTTTCGATGTATGCTCTAGGCCGTCCATCGGCCCAGTCATCTGCATATATCAGCGAACCGTCATGTCCCCAAAAGGTGCCATAACCGGCAATACGCCCGGACTTCATATTACCTTTGTAACAAGCCCCATTCTCAAATTTAATTTCATCTGCATGTTTAAGCAAACTATCTTCCCATTCACCTGTCAGCACCGTACCGTCCGGATCTGTATATTTTCCCTTGCCCTGCAGTTCGCCACCATTTGTTTCTCCCTCATAAACTGAGCCATCATCAAAATATATCGTCGCCTGACCTTTATTCAGTCCTTCTTTACAGATACTGCCGTCAGCCTTAAGCCATTTTCCCTCATATTGCTGATCATCCCTGTAGCTTCCCTCAAAGGTCACTTTGTTGTCAGTGTCAATTTCTTTTCCTGACATCCTTTTCCCATCATAAAACTTGCCTTCGAATCTTGTACCATAGCCATTATATAGGATGCCTTCGCCATCCATCTTCCCGAACTTCCAGTTACCTACATACCTGTCTCCATTTCGGAATGACATCTTGCCATAACCATGGGGTACACCTGCGGTTGCCTCGCCCGAATATAAGCCATCCTCCATTTCGAGTTCCTTCACTGCAGCATTGTCGGTTATAGAAAGCAGCGCGCCACAATAGCTGCAAGATACCTGGCTACCGGTGGGAATCTCTGTTATGTTTCCGCCACACTCCGGACATTTATAGCTTTCAATCTTCATA
>JAILDD010000052.1 GCA_024689605.1 Lachnospiraceae bacterium | reverse complement strand
TGAAGGAAGCCTGGATATGAGCCTGTCCGTGTTCAACGTTTTTCTTGACACGCTTAGCTTTGCTTCTTTTTGCATTATTTGCTGCTGCCATTTTAAACTAACCTACTTTCTTTTTTCTAATATAATGTACAGTTACTTGATACCGGATAAATTTAATTATTTCTTCTTTCCGGCAACGGTCTTCTTGGGACCCTTTCTGGTGCGGGCATTAGTCTTGGTCTTCTGACCTCTTACAGGAAGTCCCTTCCTGTGACGAACACCTCTGTAACAACCGATTTCCTGCAGACGCTTGATGTTAAGTGCGATCTCTCTTCTGAGATCACCTTCAACGATCATGTCTCTGTCAATAACATCACTGATCTTCTTAACCTCATCATCGGTAAGATCCCTGCAACGGGTGTCGGGATTAACACCGGCGTCCTTAAGGATCTTGGTTGCGCTTACGCGTCCGATTCCGTAGATGTAGGTAAGACCGATCTCGACACGCTTGTCTCTCGGTAAGTCAACACCTGCAATACGAGCCATTTTTCATTCCTCCAAAAATTTAAATAAGGTGTGTGTTCCTTTTCCTTTTGTCCCATACAGCAGCCGTGCATATATGGAAACTATACTTCAGGAATATGGTATCAGGAACAGCAATTAACAGTTACTGATTGACTGGGCGGCATCCTTAAGACTCTGGGAATAAGAGCCGGATGGTCGGGGATAAACCAACACCCGCCGGCAGAAACACTGCCTTGTCCGGATTCAGACGTGTAAGTATCTTCCTCCGGTATCAACCGTAAATGCACGGCGCCACCATAATACGCCTCACATTTATCTTTAAACCGGCTTGCCCTTTGACGGAAGAGCAGGCCGCAGCCGCTTCAATAGCTACAGCACAAACAAAAAACCAAGACTAAACTGTTTCTCAGCCCTGTCTCTGCTTATGCTTGGGATTCTCACAAATGATCATGATCTTCCCTTTTCTCTTGATGACCTTACACTTTTCACATATAGGCTTTACTGACGATCTAACCTTCATAATATTCCCTCCTTTCAGAAAAGTCCGTTTTAAAGTATACTACACGGGATTTTTAATTGCAAGGATTTTTTTACTTATTTCTCCAGATGATCCTGCCCTTTGAAAGATCATAGGGTGAAAGCTCCAGTGTGACCGTATCGCCGGGTAATATCTTTATGAAATTCTGGCGAAGCTTTCCGCTGATGTGGGCCAGTACCTCGTGCCCGTTCTCCAGCTGAACCCTGAACATGGTGTTGGGCAGCTTCTCCGTCACTGTACCCTCGATTTCGATAACATCTGTTTTCGACATAAATTTTCCTCCCGTTTTTACTATATAAAAAACAACAATAACAAACTTTTTCGTTTTTGGCGTTTATCCCGCCGGATCAGTCTACCAGGGAAAGTATCTCCGGCTCGCCATCCGTGATAAGGATGGTATTTTCATAATGGGCTGCAGGCGACCTGTCCTCGGTAACCACCGTCCAGTCATCATCCAGCCAGTCCACATCCCCCCTGCCCAGTGCGATCATGGGCTCGATTGCAAGGGTCATGCCGGCCTGGAGCTTAGGTCCCCTGCGCGTCATGTGGAAGTTGGGGATCTGGGGTTCCTCGTGAAGGGACGTTCCCACTCCGTGACCCACAAGATCCCTTACTATGCCATATCCGAACTTATCGATATGATCAGCTATGGCATTGGATATATCAAAAAGATGATTCCCGGCCTTTGCCATTTTTATTCCTTCAAAGAAACTGTTTCTGGTCTCATCAATAAGCTGCTGGACTTCCGGCGCGATCTTTCCTACTCCGTATGTACGGGCAGCATCGGAATGATAGCCTTTGTATATCATTCCTGCGTCTATCGAAATGATATCGCCTTCCTTAAGGACAGTCTCATCGCTGGGAATCCCATGTACCACCTGCTCGTTTACCGATGTGCAGATATTTCCGGGATACCCCTCATAATTAAGAAAATTAGATACACAGCCGCAATCCTTTATAAATGCAGCTGCCGCTCTGTCAAGATCCATTGTTGTAATTCCGGGCTTAATCATTTTGGCAAGCTCATTATGCATCTCACAAAGCAGCCTGTTTGACTCACGC
>JAILDD010000016.1 GCA_024689605.1 Lachnospiraceae bacterium | reverse complement strand
AACAAACAATATTTTATAACATATACCCCTTATTGTCTATCCTGCGGAAAACTCCGGCGCCTCCGGCCCACATCAGTACAATTCCCCGGGCACTTTTTTTATTGCAAAAAAAAATGCGGGTGACAGGACTTGAACCTGCACACCTCTCGGCACAAGAACCTAAATCTTGCGTGTCTGCCAATTCCACCACACCCGCATAACGTACAACTAATTATACATTATTTTCTCTTTTTTTTGTCTTTTTTTTGCATACCCTCTTCTATTTCAGGTTTCTCAGCAACTATAAGTCCTTCTTCAGCATTTTTTACAACCTGCTCGCTGAAGGATGTCATAATGGATTCCGCTTCTGTCTTTTCTTCCACCTTCATGAAAGGCTTCTTTGCCTTCACATCAACCACAGTCTTCCGCTCCCTGGATCTTGCCAGTTCTTCCATCAGCAGCTCATTTGTGTCATCGTTTCCGGCAGAATAAACCTCAGGTTTTTTCATGGGCGTACCATCAGGATTGAGGCCGAATTCCTTCATGATATCATATTCTTCTTCATCAGGAGCTGCATTTTGTGTTTCAGCCGCTGCAGCCTCTTCCTTAGCAGCCTCTGCAGCCTCAGCTTCCTTTTTCGCTGCTGCCGCAAGATCCTCATCCGTCAGCTCATCACAAAGTACCAGCTGGTTCCTTCCGTGTTCCTTACCATAATAGAGTCCTGCATCCGCCCTCTTTATCAGGTCGTTTACGTCAAGATCCGCACTGCCTGCCACAAGTCCAATGGTCATGGTCACATTAATATTGTAATCAGCATATGAAATGGTACTGTTTCTGAGTTTTTCCAGGAGAGCCTCGATCTTACCCCGGGCAGTGTTCACATCAGCCGTCTCAAATATCAGCAGGAATTCCTCACCGCCCCACCTTACGGCAAAGCCGCATCCCAGCATCATCTTGCGCAGCTCTTCCGAAACAAACTTAAGTATCTCGTCACCGGCATCATGGCCGTAAGTATCATTTACCTTCTTAAAGAAATCTATATCACCGATAGCCATCGCGAATGGCTGCCCCGTACGCAGGAATGAAGCCTGGACATTCTTCATTCTTCCGGTACCGTAACGTCTGTTGTACAGCAATGTAAGAGGATCCTTCTCCACCATAACCCGGAGTACGTCACGCATCTTGACCACAGCAGCACCTGTCTCACCGATCTCATCATTACGCTTCTGGGTCCGCTCATTCATAACTGCGTCCACCTTGCCGCCTATTACTGTCTGCAGGAAGGACTTGATATCGCCTACCGCAGAAACTATACCGGTGGTGTAGCGTATGCTGATTATGGACGCCACAAGCATGGAAAGTATGGTAACTATCAGCATAGGGATGATGGATCCGTTGATCTCCGCAAGAACTTCAGTTGCCTTTCTTCCGGTTCCTATCATTCCTATAAAAGTCCCGTCACTGTTATAAAGCGGGATATAACACACATAATAATCCGTTCCGTTTATATCAGCCCTGAACCGCAGCGCATCATCCTCCCTTTCCATGGCAGAATAAACAGCACCGTTTACTCCGGTAGCCACACACCTGCTGCCATCCTCATTACGCAGCGTAGTCAGGATACGGGCATCCTTATAGAAAAGTGTCACTTCCATACCGGTTTCCTCTTTCATCCTGTCAACTATATCGAATTCACCGGTAAGCTCTTTTTCGCCTTTATAAAGAGAAACAAACGCTGTCCCTTCCCCCTGCAGCACATAATCCCCGGGATACAGCTCATCATATGTCACCAGCACAGAATTGGCTGCCGCCTTTAATGACCTGTCCACTTCATCTACAAAAACACCCTCGTAGTGTCTTATTGCAAAAGTAACAATTATGCAGCCCATTGCAAGCATGGGCAGCACTGTTGAAAGCAGTATGGCAATCTGTAATTTTCCTATTTTCTTATTCATGCAGCATTCCTCTTTCTGCTATTTTAATATGCATACTCCGGCTTGTCCTCGCCCCTGGCTGCAGCACCGGTCACCCTAACCTCTCGTATATTTCTGTCTGAAGGTACTTCAAAAAGCGAAACCTTCAGGATATCATGTATAACAGAATTGAGTCCTCTTGCACCGATGTCCATATTCAGCACCTTTTCTATTATCACATCCAGGGCCTCATCGGTAAATGTCAGCTTCACAGCCTCTTCTTCCCTGAATTCATTTTCATAACGTTTTATCACATTATCTTCCGACTCGGTGAGAATGCATTTTAACTGCTCACGGGTCAGCTTGTTCAGAACTCCCACAGTATGAAGTCTTCCCGCCAGTTCCGGTTTCATGCCATACTTTATAAGATGCTTCTGGTCAAGGTTTTCGTGAGTCAGCTGAAAAGCGTCTGTTCGCTTTATTTCACTGCCAAAACCTATCCCGGCTTTTCCGATATCCTTTTCTACGATTTTGTCCAGCCCTTCAAAAGCCCCTGCACATACAAAGAGAATATTTGAAGTATTCATCCTTACAATAGAAGATCCCCCCACCGGAACATCAAGTTCGGTACCTTCAAGCATCCCAAGAAGCTGACCCTGAAGTTCATCATTTATATCGCCGCCTCTTGAATAGCGCTTTGAAGGCACGATCTTATCAAACTCATCACAGAATACTATTCCGCTCTGAGCCAGTTCAAGATCTCTTCCTGCCCTTTCATAAAGGGTAGTAAGAGCTTCCTCCTTGTTCCGCCCCTTCCAGGGTGTAGCAACTATTCCGCTGAAATCCGTTACCACTACCGGCACATTTACCAATGTCGATATCCGGCGTATCATTTCGGTCTTACCGCTTCCTGTGGGTCCCACCATAAGTATATTTGTCTTTATAAGTTTTGCTTCGGGATTAGCCAGCCGGAGGTAATGATTATACACGGCAGTGCTTAAGATCCGCTTGGTCTCATCCTGCCCTACTACGAAACGGTCCAGATATGCCTTTATGCTTTCCGGAGTCATAGCCTCCAGAAATTTTTCAAACTGCTTTCTGTATATCATATCCCTGCCCTTGCCGATATTAAGGCTTTCCTTTGACAGCCTGGGGGGCTGGGCATTACGATTGTATTTGACCTTGCAGACAGAGATCATTCCCAAATGGGAATCCTGTGCTCCATCATCATCCACAAACATGACCTCATATTCAATAAACTTAAAACACTGGTCTATGTCCTCATTGGTTATCTCATTTTCGAGATCTGCACCGTCAGCAAATACAGGATCATTTTTATATGTTGTTGATACTTCCGATATTATCGCCCAGAACGGCGTACGCCTGCCCTCTTCGAAATAGCTGGCGCCCATGAGCTTACATATGCTGTCAATATTATGATCGTTGCGGGGTCTGCACTTTACAAGATAATATACGATCAGGGTAAGGTAATCCACTATAAGAGCCGGATCATCCATCAACTCCCCTTCGGCATCCCCCATACTCTCACGGTATCCCCGTACCTCGGAAGCAATATAATCCGAGATATCCTTCGGATCTTTTTTTAAAAAAACCTTATTCATCTCTCACCATACTGACGCACAAGCTCGCTCAGAGGCTTGTCGCCATCGCCACTTCCGTATATATATTCCGGTGCGGTACCGTTTTCCACAGTGTCGGCAGTTATCCTTATGATCTTCACATCCTTAAGCCCCGGAGCAATATACCTTATGGGCAGCATTATCTCGCCCAATATCGCCCTGAGCGCCCTGGCACCTACCGGAAGCTCTGCAGCCTTCTTTGCGATCAGCTTCAATGCTTCATCGGTAAACTCAAGCTTTGCCCCACAGGACAGCTCTATCTCCCTTGCATACAGCTCCGGAAGGCTTTCCTCAGGATCCCTCAGTATCCTGAACATATCTTCCTCGGTAAGCTTTTCAAGAACAGCTATTGCAGATATACGTCCGGCCAGTTCCCGCTTCATGCCATATTCCATCAGTATCTCATGACTGATGTTCTGCCGTATGAATTCCGTGTCTACATCTTTATCCAAAGATGCATTGAAGCCCATACTTCCGCCTGTCTTATCTTTCTTACGCTTATCATTCTTGATATATTCCTCTAAACCCTGAAATGCTCCGGCCAGTACAAAAAGTATCCTGGAAGTGTCCATTCGAAGATTCTTATTTCCGCTTTTGATCTCGACTTCACTGCCTTCAAGCATCGTCAGAAGCTGGGACTGCACATCATCATGCATGTTCACACCTCTGTCGGAAAAAGCAGGCAGAAGAAGCTTATCAAACTCATCCATAAAGATTATGCCTTTTTCTGCACTTTTCATATCCTTTCCCGCATCTTCGTACAGATCCAGAAGGATATCTTCCTTATGGCGTCCGCGGAACTGGCTTGCACCGAGATTTGAAACATCCGTAAAGACCATCGGATATCCCGTAAGTTCCTTTATCCTGCGCATGATCTCAGTCTTGCCACAGCCGGTCGGTCCTATCAGAAGAACTACGTCCGGCGTAAAATTCACATCAGGATGCCGTACTCTCTTGCCATGACCATATGCAGCCACTGACACCGACATCTTTGCATCATCCTGGCCTATAATGAACCGGTCCAGATAAGCCTTTATCTCCACAGGGGTCTGTTTTGTCTTCTTACTGCTTTCGGCCACATTAAAATACAGCAGCCGCAGTTCCCTGATACGTCCCAGCACCCTGCATTCAAATTCATTCGAGCTCTTATTCAAAGCATGCCTGAAGGTATCTGCTTCTATAAAATCCAGAACAAACCCTGCCCTTTTGCCGAATATATCTATGTTATATGCCAGATCACTTTCAAGTTTATCCAGGATATCCAGCAGGCTGCGTTTGTCCGGGGCTATGGATTTGTCCTCCAGCACCCTGAAATAAAGCATCTCGAGATAATCTATCTTATCCTCATTTTCCTTATAGATTATGTCCGAAACATTCTTCGAATCCCCCAGCCTTTCAGACAATGAAAAATCAGTGGACGACACTACCCTTCTCACGATATACGCCGTCAGCGCAGTCATTCCCGACTCTTCTGTTTTAGTTCCCGGATTAATCCCGTTTTCGTAATTCAGCTGTTTAAAAATATCTATCATAAACTATATTGGTACCTGTTCAGAACCATTCGGCTCTTCCAGTCAAATTCACTCTTTAGTATGCCCGTGGCAGCAAGTGCTCCGTAACTATCCAAAATATCACCACTATATTTTACTATTTTCGAAAAACAGGTGCAAGAAAAAAGGGATCCGCTGATATCTGCGGATCCCTGAAGCAATTTACAATGCCTCTCTTAATCATTGACCAGCTATTTCTTTTCAATCATCTGCTCCATACGCGCCAGCATTTCACGCATTTCCTTTATCTCGGCGGTCAGCGCTTTTATCCTGTCCGTATCCTTCTCCTCTTCTTCCTCATCCGTACCCTTTTTTGTGTCCTCAGCAGTAACTTCGCTTATGGAATTTACTACAATGCCCACAACTACATTCATGACGATAAAAGAAGATATCAGTACAAACGGAACAAAATACAGCCATGCTGCTGAGTACACTTCCATAACAGGTCGGCTTATACCCATTGACCAGCTTTCCAGGGTCATTACCTGGAACAGTGTATACATAGCCTTTCCGACCGTTCCGAACCAATCCGGGAAAGCCTCCCCAAAAAGATTTACTCCGATAAGTGCAAATATATAGTAAATCAGTATCATCAGCAGTCCCGTCCACAGTATGCTTGGAACGGACCTGACTATGGCAATAAGTATTATCTGAAGGTGATGTATAGAGCTTACAAGCCTCATGCTCCGCAGCGCCTTAAGCGACCTCAACACCCTGAGTACCCTGAATGCACGGAGTGCAGCCATAAAAGGAAGGGCGGATATCAGGGATGTTCCTATGATCACCATATCAAACCAGTTCCAGGGATCCTTAAAATAATCCATGCCATAGGCAAGGAATTTGAGCAGCATCTCTATGATAAAGATCCAGAGGCAGACGTTATTGAAAAGCCCCAGTACCAGAACTACCTTATCAGGCAGGCCCGATATAGTCTCTATACCCATTACCACTGAATTAAATACTATGATAAACAGTATAAATCCCTGAAAAGCCTTGTGGTCTACTACCTTTTTCAACCCCTTTATCATTTTGTGTCGTTCCTCCCTCTGCTTAGCCTTTACATTAATTTAGTCTTTACCTCAAATTCCCCCGCTGACAGTTTTCCTGTCGGCAGGGGAATACCCACAATAAGTATTAGCGGAGACGGAGGGATTCGAACCCTCGTGGCAGTTGCCCGCCAAACGCATTTCGAGTGCGCCCCGTTATGACCGCTTCGATACGTCTCCGAATACGTGCACATGAATCACGCATTGATTAATTATAGTGTAATGATGTCCCATTTTCAAGAGAAACTGTTCCAACACTTCCTACTCCGACAGCTTCACAACTATCACGCCATCCACCGGTGCAACAGACCCGTCAGAAAATGTTTTCCATATCTTCATAGAGCTTTGCAAGTCTTACCGAACTCAGATCTGTTTCATTGAGAATGCTGTAACGGTCCGGTCTTGAAGCCGCTGCCTTCTGCCATGCACCGATAAATATCTCTTCCGTCACATTCTGCAGAGAAGGCTTCACCGGTATCCCGTAGTCCCTGATCATCCGTGTGAGCAGTGCTGTATCACGTTCCTGAAATACCGCCGCACCATAGCTTCCCATGGCCACAGCAATTCCGTGTGCAACATTTACCTGCTCGCTGTAGTTTTCTTCCAGCCCGTGACAGAATAAATGCTCTGAACCGGAACTGGGTCTCGAGGTTCCCGCAATCTCCATCGCCAGCCCCCCCATTACAAGTGCCTGTGTAAGACGAGTGATAAACTCTGTACTCTTAAGTTCTTCCTTACGGCTGATGCGGATAGCGTCGAAAGCCATTTCCGAGATCATATATGCAAAATCATTTATCTCTTCTCCGGCTTTTTCTCCCGCAAGCTTCCAGTCATAGAGTGCCGTATATTTTGAAACAGTATCTCCGATACCTGCAAGGATCTGCCTTTCAGGCGCACTCTTTATCACATTCACATCCACAAGTATGGCATCCGGGATACCGCACTTAAAAGTTTTTCTGGCCTTTCCTTCCGTTCCCAGAACTGCCACAGGCGAAGCAAGTGAATCGTTTGAAAGAGTTGTTACCAGTGAGATAAGCGTGGTCTTTGATACATAGGCCGCAAACTTAGCCATGTCCAATACCGTACCGCCGCCAAAGCCTATCACCGTTCCGAAACCGTTCATGGTAATGTATTTTGCAAGTGCCACAGCTCCGTCATAGCTTCCGTCTTTTATCAGAAAAATCTCGCTGTCCGGAAAATCTTTGCCTATCTCTTCAATGATGCCGGCAAAGAGTTCCTTTAGATTTCCTTCCGTGACAATGATAGTTTTCTGCCCGCTGAGCTTTGGCATCACATCAGACATAGCCTCCGGGATATTCTTAAATACATCCTCAGCCACAATAAGATGGTAGGGTAAACGAAACTGATTCATAGTGCATCTCCTCCGATTAATTTTCTTTGGATCAACTGTTCGGAATCTGTACTGAACAGTCATTTTTTTGTTCTAACAAATCGAGTAGGGGATTACCCTACTCGATTAACATCACATAATCTCCGCCTTTTAAACGGATCACCACATATTGAGATACAGGCCATTCATTATACCGTTAAACCATACATGGTCAACTTTACTTGCTATCTTATTGGAATCCTTTCCGTTGTAATGATAAAGCTTTCCATCTGACATATAAGTTATGTTCTTGATCGAGATGTAATTTATCGCGTCGTCGGTCTGTCCAAGCTTCACTTCCTTTTCGCCCTTTTTATTGTATATGATTGCATCGCTGTCACTGTCAAAAGCAAGGGTGGCACCGTCATCAAAGATCACGCCGTATGAGTAGAGCGATACATCCTTCATATACTTTTCACAATCCTTACCGTCATAAACAAAGATATCAACCGTTTCATCCGATTCGTTCCTGTTCTTGAGATAATATACCTTATCGGCTGTCATTGCCGCTATCCCTTCCGCTTCGTCATCAAACCCTGCGTCCTGCACAAGTTTTGAACCGTCTATAGTAAAGAGATATGCTTCTTCCTGTTCCTCGTCACGGTTATTCTTTGTCTTTACCTGTACAGCAGCCTTGCCATCCTTGAAAGATACTGCCCAGTCACTCAGACATCCTTCCACACCAAGATCCTGGCCGGCATCCTCGCCTATCGCATAATAGAGTTCTCCATAGCTTGAGTAACCGCCATATCCCAGTCCCAGTTCATCAGCAGCTTCGTAAGCATAATCAATATCGTCAATGCTTATCTTTTCTACTGATGACGTATCAGCTTCCTGATAGAAAGCTATCACCTCACTGCCTTCATGCCAGGGAAATACCACTGCCTGGCATTCGGGAACCAGTACCTCCGATTTTCCATTCCTGTAATAATTAAGCGATACAGTGGAAAGATCCACTTCATAATCCTTCAGCGCATCCCTTAAGCTCTTTCTGTCCGAAACAGCATACCACTCTTCCATTCCATCATCATAGGCATCCTTAAGTTCTTCATATGTCTCCGCATCATAGAGGTAGAAAATGTCTTCCGATGCATCATAGTAATAATAATTTCCATCATCTTCATTATAAAGGGTATAGTAATAGTTATCGCCGATCATGGTACGATAACAGTAATCCATTATAAAATCAACCCTTCCGCTGTATTTTCCGCCGGTTGCAAGTTCTTCATATCGTTCACTGAAGGCCCTTGTATAATCCACCTGCCTGAAAGCATCCTCCTGGGTAGGATATACAGGTTCTTCAACTGCCGCATCATCGGCCGCATAAGGGTCATCTATGAAATCATAAAGCGATACACTGTTACCCAGAGTCTCTGTATAATAAAAACCATCCGCAGAATAAACTGCCTCTGAATCCAAATGATCTGATATCTCTTCCGGAGATCCGCCATTATAATCGCATACATACAGCCCCGCATCCGTATCATTTACGGGCTTTCTGTAATAAACCGCATTTGCCATTACACCGCTGATGCAGTTTACACCATCATCGATTTCATTGGTTTTAAGCGTTGAAAGATCCAGGTGATTTATCGTAAAATTGCCTTCCGTATCCTCATCCGATGTATATATGGCCGTCTTATCATCATCTTCAGCAAGCACTACACCGGAAACATCCTTTGCTATTTCCTCGGATTTCTTTCCGTTGTAGTAATACAGTCTTCCCTTTTGGGTAATGTAAAGCACATCATTATTTGGAAGATATGTCACATTCCATGTAGCTATGCCGTCATCAATTTCTTCAACAAGCTTTTCGTTCTTATTCTCATCTTTGCCAAGCTTGCTTACCTGGACACGGCAGAGCGTGCCTTCATAATTGTTGTCAAGCTCACTGAAAAAATACAGATACTTCTCGTCATCCGACCATGCCACAAGACTGCCGGGCACTCCATATTCACCGCTTACATCACTGCCAAGGTCCAGCTCGCAGACTTCAAGCGCATCCGGATTCTTCTTTGTCGTATCCTTTATTACATAGAGAGTGTCATCACTCACATATGCTGCAACTTTAGAGGTCCTGCCCTTTCCTTTTCCCACTCCGCCGGAAATCAAAACGACAGCCACAACCACCACCACTATCAGTGCAATTACAGCCACAAATCCGCCTGCCACAAGACCGATCACCAGTGGCAGTTTTGATTTTTTCTTTCCCTGATACTGAGTTTTTTGTGCAACCTCTGTATTTGCCGTCTGAGGGTTAACGGCTGTCGTCTGAGCAGCTGTTGTCTGCTCCGCAGTCTTTCCGCTTTCTTCCGTAACCGGCATTTCTGTAACAGACTCTTCCGCAGCTACAGCTTCCTCTGCCGGCTCCTCTGTAGTTCCGACAGGATCCATACCCGGCTCCTCTGTCTTTACTGCCTCCTCCGGCACAGGTTCTTCGGTTCTTCCCACGCTGTCCGGTTCTGTTACTGTCTTTTCACCTGCGTCACCGGCAGTTGCCGAGACATTGCCAGAGCTGACTTTACTCCCGCATTTTTTGCAAAACTGCGCATCATCAGGCATCTCAGCGCCACAATTCTTACAGATCATAATGCACTCCTCCTCATATTTATTGTGTATATTATATCACCTTTTCCCGTAACGTAACCTGCGGTAAGTTTTTTTAAGGTCATAGTAAAAAACAAAATACCCAGTGGACTTAAGCTGCATATCAACCCACTTTTTTTCTTCCGCATCTGTTTTCTCTATGTAATAATGATTGGAACGAAAATCCGGAAAACATTCAATCATCTCACGGCCCAGGCTGCATATAAAAGCCTTATCCCGCTTTATATCACTCTGCATATATGACAGCAGTGTTGTAATATAAAACATCCTGGTAAAAATATATTCCACTTCATCGTGATATATCTCAAGGCTTCCGTTCTTCTTTGCGTATTCAAGCATGATACGCATTGCCAGCATACGGTCTTCACAGCCTTTGCGGTTGATTTGATGTGTTGTAGATCCCGGCCGCTGATAATAGAAATACTTAGCTTCCGGTATGTGCTCATAATGATTTATCCGCATCGCCAGTTCAAGAGCTACCGCATTGTCCTCATAGGCGATCTTTTCAGGAAATGAAAAGGGTCTGTCAAAAAAAATTTTCCGGGCATATATCTTAGTCACCACAGGACCTGTCTTCATTATGAACCGGCGCCGTTTCTCCTCATCAAAGATTCCGGTCACCGACGCATCGTTGCAGACTTCCCTGGCCGCAGGAACCATGGTCTGTTCAGACACCCTGCACAGATCGATTCCCACTGCATCCGCGCCGGTCTTTTCCGCCAGAGTGACCATGGACTCAAAAGTATCCGGCAAAAGCCAGTCGTCGGCATCAAGAAAACCTATGTATTTTCCCTCTGCGGCGGCAAGCCCCAGATTTCTGGCACCACCCTGCCTGCGATTTTCAGGCGAAGCAATCACCTTTACTTTTCCTGGATATCTTATTTCATAATCATTCAGTATCCCAAGGGAACCGTCTGTGGATCTGTCGTCAACAGCAATGATCTCTGTATCATCGAGTGTCTGGGCAATAAGTGAATCCAGACAGTACTGAAGTGCACCGTCTTTTTCCATGTTATATACGGGAACTATGACACTTAATACCGGCATTTATGTGCCGCCCTCCCATCACTCTGCTTCATTCATTTTGCTAAGTTTTGCGGCCTGGTCGGCAGCTATACAGGCATCTATAATCTCCTGGATGTCACCGTTGATCACTTTATCCAGCTTATAAAGAGTCAGTCCTATCCTGTGGTCCGTAACCCTTCCCTGTGGAAAGTTGTAGGTACGTATCTTTTCCGAACGATCCCCTGTTCCGATCTGGCTGCGCCGCAGCTCTGCCTCGGCATCATGCCTCTGCTGCTGTTCCAGATCATAGAGCTTTGCACGGAGCAGATTAAAGGCTTTTTCCTTGTTCTGTATCTGGGACTTCTCCGTCTGGCTGTAGATAACGATTCCTGTAGGGTAATGTGTCAGACGCACTGCGGAATCGGTAGTATTTACGCACTGACCTCCGTTTCCGGAAGCTCTCATTACATCTATACGGATATCCTTTTCATCAATCTTTATATCGATATCCTCATCTACTTCCGGCATTACTGCAACACTTATGGTAGATGTATGTATGCGTCCGCCGCTTTCCGTCTCAGGCACACGCTGCACACGGTGCACACCGCTCTCATACTTCATCACGGAATATGCCCCCTGGCCGGTAATGGTAAACTGCACTTCCTTCATACCGCCTATGCCGATCTCATCCACATTTACAAGCTCCACTCTCCAGCGTCGTCCTTCAGCGTAGTGGACATACATTCTGTAAATCTCGGCCGCAAAGAGTGCAGCCTCATCCCCGCCGGCGCCTGCACGGATCTCCACAATAACGTTTTTGTCATCATTTGGATCCTTGGGAAGAAGCAGTATCTTTAATTCCTGTTCAAGGGCCTCTATGCGTTTTTTTGCCTCGGCATGCTCTTCCTTAAGCATTTCACGCATATCGGGATCCTTCTCTTCATCCAGAAGAACAAGAGCATCATCCCTGTCAGCCTGAGCTTTCTTATACTCCTTATACGCTTCTACCAAAGGGGTCAGGTCACTCTGCTCCTTCATAAGCTTTTTAAACCTTGCCGGATCATCCGTGACACCGGGTTCCGATAATTCATTTAAGATTTCTTCAAACCTGCGGAGCAGGTCTTCCAGCTTGTCAAACATTTCTTTTCCTCAATAACTGTATGTTTTATATGTGAGCCTTCACCACTCTGGGCAGTCCCGAATAATCCTTTATAACTTCTACATCCTTAAAGCCCTGTGACATGCACATTTCACTTACCTGCTCTCCCTGGTCATAGCCAATCTCCAGATAGATCCTGCCCGCAGGATTAAGGTAGGCCGGTGCATCCTTTACTATCCGTCTGTAAAATCCCAGTCCGTCCTCACCACCGTCCAATGCAAGCCTTGGATCATGGTCCCTTACTTCCGGCATCAGACCCTCTATATCACAGCTTCTGATATACGGCGGATTTGATGTGATCACGTCATATTTTCCTTCAACAGATTCAAAGAGATCCGACCTCATAAAATGTGCATGAATCCCATTCTTTTCCGCATTCCTTCCGGCAATTTCCAACGCAGCTTCGGATATATCCGTACCTGTACCGCTGCTTTCATTTACATATTTTAATAAACTCAGAATAATGCAGCCTGAACCGGTGCAAAGATCCAGTATGGAGACACCTGCTGCCCCATCCTTCATCACTTCTTCGACCAGTATCTCCGTATCCGGACGGGGCACAAGAACATTTTCGTTCACTTCGAATTCCATCCCCATAAAATACTGGATTCCCGTAAGATGCTGAAGCGGGACATGGGCCGCCCTCTTAGATATCATATCAAGGTACAGGCGTTCCTCATCCTCAGACAACTCATACTCCGGATGGGAAAATCTTCCTCCGCGTTCCGTATGACATACGTTCATCAATAACAGTTCCGCATCCGTATCCGCATCTGCGATTCCCGATGCTTCAAGCTCAGATTTTCCTTTGTTGAATGCCGACAGATAATTCATTAACTCAGTTCTTGTCTTCGTCCTCAGGGAACACTAACGGCCCCATTACATATGTATCATCCGAAACTTCCTTGTAATCAACGATGGTTATCTGGTCATCATACTCATCTTCATCAAATTCGATGTCATCAAAAATATCAGCGTCGGGAACTATACGTTCTTCTTCCGCCTGTGCCGCCACAAGCATTGCATCGGTAACCCCGGTAATATCATCACTGTATGCAGCAACAGGTTCTGCAGCAGCTGCCGGAACACCTTCGGGTACATTTCCTGCTTCAGCTGCCGGCTGCTGATCCGCAACAGCTTCTGCCGGTACATCCCTGGTCTTTCTCCTGAAATGACGCTTTTCAAACTTACGCCAGTTAAACACTGCCTCAACGGAGGCAATGGCAACCTCTATCATTTCATCATCAGGTTCTCTTGTGGTGAGACGCTGAAGCCAAAGCCCCGGCGCAGATATTATGTCAAGAAAGATGCTGTCTTTAGATCCCGCGAGCCTCAGCAGTTCGTATGATATTCCTGCTACCAGCGGTATCATTAACAGCCTGTAGATTATCCTCAATGTTATGGAATCGGTCCGTATAAAGAAGCACAGGATTATGCCTATCATAACTATAAGCAGCATAAAACTGGTACCGCACCGCTTATGAAAACGGGTGGTCTTACGGACATTTTTTACAGTGAGGGGTCTGCCTGATTCGATGCAGTTTATACACTTGTGCTCCGCACCATGATACTGGTACAGACGTCTTATATCTTTTGATAATGCTATCAGGCCGACATACAAAAGAAAAACCACCAGCCTGAGTATTCCTTCCGTCAGAAGTATCAATGACTGATTTTCAACATATCTGCCAAGAAGTTCCGACGCGCCATAGGGAAGCAGCATGAAAAGCAGCACTGCAAAAATGATAGAACAGAAAACAGTAAATCCCATCACAATATTTTCGGTATTCTTTCCAAACACCTTCTTCAGTGCCCTATCAAGCTTTGTCTCTTCCTCTTCCTCATAGAAAGATGATGAATATGAAAGCACATCCATACCCAGCATAAGCGAATCCACAAATGATATGATCCCTCTTATAAAAGGAATACGTCTTATGGTATCATGCGGATCATATTTCAGTTTTCTGCGTTGAACATCAATAGTCCCGTCAGGCTTTCTAACCGCAATGGCATAATAGCGGCGGTTTCTCATCATAACGCCTTCAAGAACCGCTTCACCACCTATGCCGGAATATACAGTTTTTCTCTTCTTTTTAGCCATATACAACCTCATTCCCCGTAAAATACATCAGACCTTCCCGGGACTAAACGCTAAGCAATAAAACAAGGTTGAGACAATCTCCCGATTGACTCAACCTCAAAAATCAGTACGCAAAAACTAGGCTTCCTTGATACCGTACTTTTTGTTGAACTTATCAACACGTCCGCGTGCGGTAGCAGCCTTCTGCTGACCTGTATAAAACGGATGGCACTTTGAGCAGATTTCCACATGGATATCTTCCTTGGTGGAACCTGTTGTGAAAGTATTTCCGCAGTTGCATGTTACTGTTGCCTGATAATACTCAGGATGTATTCCTTCTCTCATAGTTCAATACCTCTTGTTCTTTCTTACAAAACCTCACCCGTCCGATACGTCTTTTACCGGACAGCTTGTTCATAATAACATAGAGAAAATGATATTGCAAGCACATTTTTTCACTTTCACTTTATGTAAACCCAGTGTATTTCGGGCTTTTCAGCCCCCCATGTACCCTGCTTTTATGCAAACAGTTTTAAATCCACATTCTTTTTTATATTCTTCAGATATTTCTTTTCATTTACTATTACCACCAGCTGTTTCCTGTCCTTCTTCTTCACAAATATCTCCGGCAGAACTATCTCGATATTTCCGGTGCTGCAGTTATCAACAAAATTCTGGGGTATGCTTATTTCAATATCCCCGCCATTTCTGTCAGCAACAGTAAGCTTTCCGAGATTTTTCTTTCTTCCGTCCGGTAGCACATTTATTACCGAGGCCATTCCGAAAAGATATACAAAGCCGGCATATACTGCATATACCGCCGCAGTACCACCGCCGATCACTCCGCAGGTAACAGCCGTTACCACCATTACTCTCTTTATCCATACTGAAGGAGATGCCTTTTCCCCTGTGTCCTCACCTTCATCCGGCAGAGGTTCGTCTTCATCAGCATCAATACTTTCCGTCTCAGGTATACCATCTGTTTCCGCATAAAACAGCTCTGTATAAGGCCTGTCCATATCTGCCTGTTCGACTGCGGCAGATCCGTCATCGGCCACCGGACCGTCTTCCCCATTACTTCCAATATTTAAATCATCAGGATCATTTTCATCAGTATCATTTTCATCAGGATCATTTTCATCATCATCGCTATTTTCTTCCTGTAACACTTCGTTTATCTCTGCCTCATCGGAGGAGGTTGTTGTTTCACACTGATCATCTGAAACCGTCAGTATAACCGAAATCTCCTGTTCCGGTTCTTCAGGCTCCGTTTCTTTATCTTCAGTCTTATCATGATGACGGTGATGATCGCTTTCATCTTTATCATCAGTTTCGTCTTCGGTTTTCACCGGCACTTCTTCCCAAAGGATCTCCGTCTCAGCATCCTCCGGCATATCCCATTTCCATATTCCGTCTCCGGCGGCTGTCCCGTCCTCATTAAAGATCAATTCTCCGTCAATACTTACGCCGCCAAACTCATACCCCTGTTTGATCAGCCCCGTTTTTTCTATATCAATATCATCATAGGGCTCATCATATATGAAAGTAAAAATCTCATCCCCTATCATTATTTCATAGGATTTTGCAGTCCATTCCGCAGACAGAGATATCTCATAATCCGACTGGGTGATATTGAAATCCTCCGTAGGACTTCCATCCTGATCTATCCACTGTACATCATCCTTATAATACCCTTCAAATATGTATCCTGTTTTTTCCGGGATTTCCATCGCCTCCGGCTTCTCCCCGCAGCGTATCTCCATTTCCTCAGCCACATCACCATCGGAAACAAACTCACATCTGCAGGGAAAAGAAATATCTGTATAGCTCAGCGAGTCGGTAAAATCCGCATTTCTTTTTACGTCATGCCAGTTAAGCGTTGCCGTATATGTGCGTCTGCTGTCCACATCTATCGTCACGGATGAATTCACCGCCCCTGTCGTTCCGTCATCCCATCTAATGGTATAGTCTCCGAGATCTGCATCCGTCACCCGGGTATAGGCTGTCAGGTGTATGCCCTCATCATCCTCTGTCCTCTTTATTACAAAGCTTCCTATCGTCGAAAGATCACAGTTAAACTCTGTAACATATTCACCGTCATGATCTTCTTCTGTAGAATATCCCCAATACCAGTCTCCCCAGTGTATCTCGGAAAGACTGTGGCCATTAACTATCTCTTCCGATTTCTGGTTGCTGCAATAATGGATCCTGTGGGAACCGTGATGGTCATCTTTCCAGGTTCCACCGCAGGGAATCCAGACCTGGGTAGAACAGGCCTCATCATCATGCTCATGGACTATTTCCTTACTCACCTCATCCGGCGACTGTTCCAGATCAGCTGCCACCGTATTCCCAGTCTGCAAAAAGAGCACAATAAAAACTGCCACAGCAAAAACAAGCCCCCGCCAATACTTCTTAATTTTTTTCATGATTTTCCTCCGAACCTTTCCGATCATTTATTCATGATCCAAATGTCCGGGAGGTGGCCGAACGGTCAGAACCTCAGATAAACTAAGATGTCGTGTGTTGTTGAAAACGAGTATAACACTGTTACACGGATTTGTCTATCGAAGAAAACCGCAGGACACGGATTTCTTCGAAACATATCCGCAGCAAAAACAGATTATGGATTCACCGGTATAGTGTCAGTCCGGTTTTCAATAATGGGCGCGCCGGTTCCCTCCAGATATTCCCTGGTTATAGTAACCTTTCCTATATTGTCATCCTTCGGGATCTCATACATTATATCCGTCATGTATTCATCCAGTATGGAGCGCAGCGCCCTTGCGCCGGTCTCTTTCTTCATAGCCTTTTCAGCGATCAGATGGAGCGCATCTTCCTCAAATTCAAGCTTCACACCGTCCAGCTCAAGGAGCTTCTGGTACTGCTTGATTATAGCATTCTTAGGCTCATTGAGTATCCGCACCAGCATATCCTCATCAAGACCTTCAAGGGCAAATACCATAGGCAGACGTCCAACAAACTCAGGAATCATACCAAACTTCCTGATATCTTCAGTCTCAGCCTTCTGCAGGATCTTTCTGTCCTTTTCCTTCTTATTCTTTATCTCGCCGGTAAAGCCCATGGATGTGGTCTTTTTAAGCCTTTCCTCTATGATCTCCTCAAGTCCCGGAAAAGCACCGCCGCAAATGAATAAGATATTTCTGGTATTGATGGTAGTAGTGGGCACCATGGCATTCTTGGATGATGCACCCACAGGCACTTCTATATCCGCACCTTCAAGGAGCTTAAGCATTCCCTGCTGTACGGATTCACCGCTCACATCCCTTGAATGCGAATTAGACTTCTTCGCGATCTTGTCTATCTCATCGATATAGATTATGCCCTGCTCTGCCCTGTCTGCATCGTTGTCTGCTGCAGCAAGAAGCTTGCTTACAACGCTCTCTATGTCATCACCGATATAACCGGCCTCCGTAAGGGATGTGGCATCAGTTATGGCCAGGGGCACATTCAGTATCTTTGCGAGAGTCCTTACCAGATAAGTCTTTCCGGAACCGGTTGGTCCTAACATCAGCATGTTGGATTTTTCGATCTCTATCTCATCCTGGGTGTTTGTAGCCACACGCTTGTAGTGATTATAAACCGCAACGCTCATTACTCTCTTGGCCTTTTCCTGGCCCACCACATATTCATCAAGCATGCCCTTTATCACATGGGGTGCGGGTATATCCTTGAGTTCCATCAGGGGCTTAGCCTCCCCTTCCTTGGCTCTCTTTACCTTTGCCCTGCCGCCGAGACCGCCAAAATCAAAGGGAAGATCACCAAAATTAAGGAAGCTGACCCTGGGGCCCTTCTTCTTATCCTTATTCTCTCCGCTGTCATCTTCCTTTTTCTCATCAGGTGCTTCCGAAAGATCCTTCAGCGGAGCCTTCTCATCAGCAGAAGCATCAGCCTCACCGGCATCCTCCGCCTGCGCCGTATCTGCTGCATTAAAAGCATATGGGGTCATAAACCTTGACAGATCCGCAGAAGCATTGGGCGGAATATTCTTCATCTGATCATCCATCATGTCCGACAGCTTGTCCATGCAGCTCTGACACACATTCATCCCCATGGGCATGCGCATCATCATTCCCGCATCTTCCTCTGACCTGCCGCACATGGAACAGTACTTTATTTCATCACTCATTTATGAGATTATCCTTTCTTTTTTAGTCAAACTGATTATACACTAAAATACATCAACAAGGCAAAAGGGAATGTCCGATACGGGCATTCCCTGATCATTCAATAAAAGTTTTACTCCATCAGTCTGTATCTTCCAGGATGCTCTTATCATCCAGAGTCACCCTGAACTTCATGCTCTTGTAGCTATTGCCCACATTCCTCATGATCTCCACTTCCACGGTATCGCCTGCAGAGTAATACTGCAGCTCGCCCTGGAGCTTCTGCATGGAATCAATAGCTATACCTTCAAGACCCACTATATAATCACCGGACTGTATGCCTGCTTTATCAGCAGCCGAGCCGGGAGTAACGCTTGATACATATGCACCTTCCGGAAGTCCGTAGTACATTGCATCCTGAGGGGTTACTGTTGCCCCCACTATGCCAAGGTAACCCCTGTCATCCTCGCTCACCAGAGTCCTTGTGGTCCGGGTCATAAGATTTTCTATTATGGGCTGGGCTGCCGAAATAGGGATTGCATAACCCATGCCTTCCACTACCATTCCACCCAGTTTGCTTGAATTTATTCCGATCACATTACCGTTGATATCCAGGAGTGCGCCGCCGGAATTACCGGGATTTATGGCTGCGTCAGTCTGTATAAATGTGCCTGAAATATCGCCCATATTCATCTCACGGTTTACCGCACTTACAACACCCGTGGTCACCGACAGTCCGTATCCCATGGCATTACCAATGGCCACTACAGGCTGTCCGGCCTTCAGGCTTTCCGAATCACCCATGGTAGCGATCTTTATTGCTGACATGGTATCCGAAGGGATGTCACTGAGCTTGACTGCGATAACAGCAAGATCCATGTTTTCGTCAGTACCCTTTACCTGGGCGGGTGCATTTTCATTATCAATGAAATTGACGATAAGACTGTCCGCATCAGCGATAACATGATAGTTGGTCACTACCAGAAGTTCATCGTCATTCTGGCCTATTATGATTCCGGATCCGCCTGCCTCAGCAGATTCCGTATAGTAATAGTAGTCAACGGTTATATTTGATGTAATGGATACAAGCGAAGGCATAGCCTCCTCCACCATATCGCTTACATCCGACGCAACGGTGGTTGTTACGTTAGTTGCCAGATTTGTGGCAACATTTTCCGAAGCGGCATTTTCCGTTACCACCATATTCTGCATTTCTGCTGCGGGATCCGAAACCGTCTCCACTTCAGTCACATATGTGACTGTCGTATGATCGAATAGGGATACAGCTTTCTGTACGCCCCAGAATGCGACACCGCCTACTACACCAAAGACTATACCCAGAGCTGCTGCCAGAAAGACTTTTCCGATCACACCGCCCTTTTTCTTTTCCTTTTTGGCACCATTGGCAGCGGATGCATTTCCCCTGTTCTGGTTATAGCTGTACTGCGAAGCCCTGTAGTCAGGATTGTTCTGCTGGAACGTTCCGTACCTGCCTGTCATGTTATTATCATATCCATTATTCACGGGCTGGGTATTGTTCTGAAAACCGCCGTTCTGTGATGAGCTTCCCTGGTATGCATTCGTCTGCATTCCGCTTGCCTGTACACTTTCCTGTGCATTACCCTGCACTGTATTCATCTGCATTTCGCCTGCCTGGTTCACATTCATCTGCATTCCGTTTACCTGTGCATCGGCCATTCCACCGGCTGCCTGAGGATTCACTCCGGAAACACCTGCATTTACATTCTGATTCTGATTCGGATCAGCATTTGAATATTCCGAACCAAATCCGCCATTCTGACCTTCATACATAATGAAACACTTCCTTTCCCAATATTAAGTATTTCTTTTCCATCATGCTGAGGCTAATTCTAAATGATATTTGTGTCTAAATTGTGTTCATTGTATGCTCATTTTGTGTAAATTATTGCAGAATTTTCACATTGAAACAATCCACCCTCCGTATTATAATGGTCAAATATTTCACTCAGGAATGAAAGGTTTTTAGATATGAACAGACCGGACGGAGTTGCCGAAAATAAGATGGGAGTACTTCCCGTAAAGAGACTTATCATCACCATGTCACTGCCCATGATGATATCCATGCTGGTGCAGGCCCTCTATAATATAGTAGACAGTATATTCGTTGCATGGATCAACCAGCCTGCACTCACTGCAGTCTCCCTTGCCTTTCCTATGCAGAATCTGATGATAGCCATCGGTTCCGGCACAGGCGTAGGCGTAAATGCCATGCTCTCCACATCCCTTGGCCAGAAAAAATTTGACAAAGCCAACTCTGCCGCAAACACCGGTATATTTCTGGCATTCTGCAGTTTCATATTATGCATGCTCATAGGAATCTTCGGATCCCGTCCCTTCATGCTGACACAGACTGATAATCCGGATGTTGTAAACTACGGAACAACCTATATCACTATAGTAATGGGAGCATCTTTGGGACTCTTCTTTCAGATAATGCTTGAAAGACTGCTGCAGTCCACGGGACGTACTGTTTTTTCAATGATATCCCAGCTTACGGGTGCTATCATCAACCTTATCCTTGACCCCATACTTATATTCGGCCTGCTGGGGCTTCCCAAAATGGGTATCGCAGGAGCAGCCCTTGCAACCGTCATCGGACAGACTACCGCAGCCTGCGTGGGCATATTCCTTAACCTTAAGGTTAATAAGGAAATAAAATTCAGCTGGAAAGAGATACTTCGTCCTAATTCTTCAGCCATCGGAAGAATATATGCTGTTGGTGTCCCCTCCATCCTGATGATGTCCATAGGCTCCATAATGACCTATGTCCTAAACAAGCTGCTGCTTACATTTTCGGAAACGGCAGCGACGGTTTTCGGAGTTTACTTCAAGCTCCAGAGCTTCTTCTTTATGCCCGTATTCGGCATGAACGGCGGGATCATCCCGGTTCTTGCCTACAATTACGGTGCACAGAAAAGAAAGCGTATCGACGAGACACTCCGTTTCGGTGTAATCCTCGCTGTGAGCATAATGCTTTTCGGGGCCCTGATATTTGAGATTTTCCCGGGAACCCTTTTAGACATGTTCCATGCTGACGGTGCAATGAAAAAAATCGGCATTCCCGCACTCCGGATAATCGGCATACATCTTCCTTTTGCAGCTGTTGCCATTTCGCTTGGGAGCGTATTCCAGGCTTTTTCCAAGAGTATATATTCGCTGATCATTTCAGTCTGCAGACAGCTGGTAGTACTACTGCCCGCTGCATGGATACTGGCAAAGGTCACCGGAAATCTTGACTGTGTGTGGTTTGCATTTATAATCGCAGAGGTGACATCCTTTACGCTTTCGATAGTCTTTTTCAGAATTGTATACAGACAGGTTGTTGCACCTATACCTGTAAAAGAGGAATAGTCATTTCCAGAATTCTTTGTTAAGAGTAAACAATTCTATAACTTTAGGAGGCAGCTTCCTGTAGTTTTTCCCGGCTTTGTAGCCTATGTACCGGAAACCGTCGGTTATTATCATCAAAGGGATCAGCTGTGCCGATCTCTTTTTTGCATAGTAGCGTATCTTTCTTTTTATCAGCTTTATCCCCTCCGACTCGGAAGAGATGTCGGAAAACACTTCCGGATACATAGCCTGGGATACTCCCAGATCAAAGCTCCGCTTTGTATACTGTGCAATACTGTAGGAATGGGAATGAAAAACCTCTGCATCAGCGGCATAGGCTATGTGGTATCCTGCATTGATGACGCTTCTGGCAAATACCATATCCTCATTGAAGATCATATGACCTTCGAAACCGCCCAGTTCATCATATATATCCCGCCTGTATGCCGCACATACATCAGAGCAGAAGAAAGTCTTTATCCCCATGGTCTTTAAGTCTTCTTTACCCTTTATGCATGACTTTGCAGGGTAATTGAAATGCCTGTTGGCAGCTTCAGCCACAGAGCAGTCTTTCCCGGGAAGCTGCCTTCCGTAGGACACCTCAGCCTTTCCCGCAATCAGCGGGGCCAGAAGATTTTCGATAAGCCTGTCATTCCTGGGGATAGCGTCGTCCGTCATGCACACAAAAAAATCCGCATCCGATCCTGATACAGCATCCCTCCTTGTTCCGCCGTGATCAAACTCCTCCCTGAGTATATGACTGACACTGACAAAAGGATAATTTTTCAGGAAATCACTCTTACCGAAATACTCATCCCAGTAACGTTTTTCGGTATTAATTATGATGACTTTACCCACAGGATATGTCTGATGCGCAAGCCTTGATATTATCTTTTTTAATTTTACATCCGGCTTATATACCGGTATGATCACATCAACCGTGTATTCCATGCTTCCTCTTAATAAGCGTTTTTATTTATGAATCCCTTAAATAAGGTAAGGAAAAGAATCTTAAAATCAAATACCACCGACCAGTTTTCAATATAATAAAGGTCACATTCGATACGCTTCCTTATGGATGTATCACCGCGGTAGCCGTTTATCTGTGCCCATCCCGTCATGCCGGGACGCACCTGGTGCTTTATCATGTAACGCGGAATCTCTTCCTTAAACTTCTCAACGAACTGGGGCCTCTCGGGACGCGGACCCACCAGTGACATATTTCCCACAAGAACATTAAAAAGCTGAGGCAGCTCATCAAGGCTTGTGCGCCTCATCAGCTTACCGATACCGGTAACTCTCGGGTCCCCCTTCTTAGTCCACCCCTTAAGCTCCTCTTCGCTTTTCTGCTGACGCATGGACCTGAATTTATACATCTGGAAAGGCTTATTATGAAGTCCTACTCTTTCCTGTTTGTACAGCGCCGGACCGCCGTCCGTAAGCTTGATGATGATCGCAAGCACTATCATGACCGGAGAGAAAAGTATAATGAGGATAAAAGATCCAACTATATCAGCCATCCGCTTTATCACCGCATTACCGAAATTGGACAGGGGTACATGCCTGATATTTACAACCGTTAGTCCGCCCAGATCCTCTACGTAGGGACTGGAAGGGATCACGCTGTTGTAATCAGGAATGAACTTCGTATGCACGCCTGATTTCTCACAGATATTTACTATTTTCTCAAGCATGCCGTAATCAAGCAGGGATAGGGTCACACCGATCTCATCCAGCTTATTTTCGGGAAGCACCACCTCCAGATTAGCAAGACGTCCCAGAACCTTTACACCTTTATACATAGTGCCTGCAGGTATCCTGTCATCAAGAATGCCACACACAACATATCCCCACTGGGGATTTTCCTTTATCCTGTCTATGTATTTCTCTGCTGCACGGGAATAACCTACCAGCAGCACATACTTGGTGTTGTACCCGTTCTGGCGGATGCTTCGGAGCATGCTCCTGACCATTCCCCTCTCCAGCATAAGGAAAAGATTCACAAATCCGAAGAAGTACAGGATCATCTCACGGGATATATTGATGATCTTGAATAAGTAGATCAGTGAGAACAGAAATGCAATACCCACAATATTCGACCTGAATATGTTATACATTTCCTTTAACGCTGTAGAATAGCGTTTGGAATAATACATTCCGGAAAAATAATAGATTATGAGAAAGCCGGGAATAATATAAAACAGGAACGAAAAATAGGTCCCCCGGTCAAGTACCGCTACACCAACCGGATCATCATTAAACCATTTAAACTTACAATACCAGGCCAGTATATATGCGGCTGCTACCAGCAGACCATCGAAGATCACATGCAGCTGATTGAATGTCTTCTGATTATCTCCGATCATATTTTTTTGTCCAATTATATTTGGTGCCTAAACCACCAAATTGTATTTTACATTATAATGCCCCAAATTAAAACCGTAACTGTCAGAAACCTGACCTCCCGTTTAAAAGCGTCTTAAGACATTGACCAGCAGTTCCCCCTCGAGAGACCAGATCCTGCTGACAGGTATCCTCTTGAAATCTACCCTTGCATCCTTCCCGGCTTTTCTGCACATCCTTAAGCCCTCAAGAAGTCCGCCTATATAGGTTATTCCCAGGCCCTTTACCGTAAAGAACAGGGCTTTTATGCCAAACCCCGCTATAAAAAACGGAAGGTTAAGCAGGATCTGCCAGTTGGGCATATTTTTATAGATCAGATAAATATTATTTCTGGATGAAAGTGTAACCTTGAACTTATTATGCCTTGAGCCGGAAGTACCGGATCCCGCATGAAGCACCGACGCTCCGGGAAGATAGACATTTTTCCAGCCATAAAGTCTGGCTCTGTAACCAAGGTCTATATCCTCAAGATATGCAAAATGCCTGTTATCAAAGCCCCCCAGCGCAAGCAGAGCTTCTTTTCTGTAAACAGCTGCCCCCCCGCAGGCCGCAAATATATACGATGCCTTATCGTAAAGTGAAGCCGGTTTATCCTTAGCCGGTGAAAAAGCCCATCCCAGGGCACTGTAATAGTCACCGGCATCATCCATGATATCCGGATTGCTCATTGACAGCATTTTGGCTGATATAGAAAAAATATCATTATGGCTGCTTATGGCTTTATACATGCGGCCCACAAAATTCCGGTCAGCCTTTGTATCATTATTCAGAAGGAGCACATACTCCGAAGATGCCGCCTCTATTCCGTCATTTACAGACCTGGCAAAGCCGCAGTTTGTATCATGATAGATATAATGAGTCCATGGGAAAGAACCGTTATCCGGATACTTTTTTTCAAGGGCCTGCATAGCACCATCATCGGAACAGTCATCCACGAGGATTATCTCAAAGGAATGGAAGGTCTGGTCCATCAGTGAATCGACACAGTCTTCCAAAAACTTTATTCCATTGTAATTAGGTATTATTACGCTGATATTTACCTGCATACTAATTTTTGCTCCCAATTTCCGGATCGTATAATAATATAACGCCCTGGCGCCTCAATCTATTGCAGAACTCCAGGCTGAGTTTTATCGCTTTTTCATCATCAAGGCTTACTTCATTACGCTTATCGTACTCTATGCCCGTAGCCTTTCTGAACAGGTCACGGTATTCCTTTCTGACCCTGATATTCCTGATATCCAGCGCATCTGCACATCTTTGCAAAGTAGCACTATTTAGCACACCTGCGAATTGTGAGTGCAGGCCTCCAAAAACAACTGTACCGTCCGTGCGCATCAGCCCGCCGGCCACCTTATTGTTCCTGATCACAGGCCCGCCCACAGCAGCTATATCCTTACGGATATCGAAAATATCATCCCCATAATCCACATGGTAAAACCCTACATGCTTTGTGTGGCTGACCGCAAGTCCCGTCGCATCCTCCACAGCACGTCTGCCCGCCTCATATGCATACATTTTGGACTCGGGATTATCAGCAGTAGAAGCCTCATGGCAGCGCCAATGGTAAAGAACACTCGGTAAATGTCTGATAAGAGCATTCTGCCCCTTTATGATCTCAGCAAAAGCCTCATCTTCTTTTGCCTTTTTCACGGTCCTTAGTACCAGGTCAAAATCCTGGGCACCGTCATATTCGGCCCTGAGTCCCAGCTCTTTTATCACATCAGCCCTGAATACGGAAAAATGACAGATGTAATTATTTGTGCGCAGCAGTTCTTCATCCAGGTCACACTTTATATGGGGCTCGTAGTATCTCTCCATGCCTGCATCCGTCTTGTCCTCATCGCTGTATATAAGATAGGGCTTTACCGGGGCACACTTTTCGATTTCACGAGCCACATGATACAGGGCATCTGGGGTCAGCACATCATCATGGTCAAGCAGCCCGATATAATCTCCGCTTGCCGCTTCTATACCTGCATTTGTATTCTCTGATATGCCCCCGTTCTTTTCCAGCCTGGTATAAACAATATTTTCATACTGTTCACTGAAGTCCTTTACGACCTTTTCCACCACATTGCTTTCCGATGCGTCGGCTATGACCAGCTCGACATTCCGGTAGGTCTGCTCCATCACTGACAGGATAGCATCCTGCATATAAACATCCAGGGTTTCATAAGCCGGCACCACTACGGAAAATTTAATATCATTTTTAAATTTATGCGCTCTCTGCCGCTCAAGTTCCTCTTCCGAAGGCGGCTCATAGCTGTATTTATATTTCCTTTTTTGCTCAAGTCGTTCCCACACGGCGTAAAATGTAGGCTTTACCCCGTTTCTTTTAAGGTATGAGATTGTACGCCCTATATTTCCCATAGACTTTAACAGTAACGGAGCCGGATCTCTGATCCGGCTCCCAAATTTCCCTCATCATCGCAGGCCTCGAATTCTCCTGCCGCTGAGCGGTGCCGTGGCACCGGTAATAAATTTACTTAATCTTTAACCCTCAGATCTTTGACTTAACAGCCTCTGTCAGTGCATCCAGCTTAACCTGTGCATCATCCAGGGAATCTCCCTTAATGCCCATGTAAAACTTGATCTTAGGCTCTGTTCCCGAAGGTCTTGCACAGCACCAGGAATCGTTTTCAAGCTCGAAATAAAGCACGTTTGATACCGGCAGCCCTGTCTTTCCTTCAGCTCCGCTTTCGAAATCAATGGTCTTTTCCTTCTTGTAGTCATAGAACTTCTTAACCTTGAGATCACCGAATTCCTTAGGAGGATCGTTGCGGAGTTTCTCCATCATATTAGCTATCTCTTCGAGACCTTCCTTACCCTTCTTGGTGATGGCATACTGAGTCTCTTTGTAATAACCATACTTCTCATATACTTCGATCATCATATCCCAGAGGGTGATACCCAGCTTCTTGCAATAGGAAGCAACCTCAGCCAGCATCATGACCGCAACTACGGCATCCTTATCCCTTGCGTGAGTTCCCGCAAGACATCCGTAGGATTCCTCAAGACCGAATACATAATTATTGCAGCCTGTCTCCTCGAAGATCTTGATCTGCTCACCGATAAACTTAAATCCGGTAAGTACGTCTATTTCCTTTACACCGTATGCCTTTGTAATAGGATGTGCAAGGTTTGTGGTAACGATGGTAGTTACCAGGGCAGGGTTCTCAGGCATGGTTCCTGTAGCAGTACGCTCCCTGAGGATGTACTCAGCGATCAGCATACCTGACATATTTCCGGTAAATGGCACATACTCGCCTGTCTTTGTATCCTTGGCATATACGCCCAGTCTGTCAGCATCGGGATCGGTAGCCATTACGATATCCGCATCCTTTTCCTTAGCAAGTTTAAGAGCTGACTCGAAGGCCTTAGGATCCTCGGGATTGGGATAAGCCAGATTAGCAAAGTTCGGATCCGGCTTCTCCTGCTCGGGAACAATATACACATTCTTGAAGCCCAGTTCATCAAGTATGCGTCTTACGGGAACATTACCGGTTCCACAGAAAGGTGTATAAACAATCTTGATATCATCTGCGACAGACTTGATCACATCAGGATGTATTATCTGCTTCTTAAGCTCTGCCATGTAACTGTCATCAATTTCCTTGCCGATGACATTGTAAAGTCCTGCTTCCTCTGCTGCCTTTCTGTCCATGGTCTTTACATCATTGTAATCGGTAATGGCATTGACCTCACCGATAATACCTGTGTCATGCGGAGGAGTAACCTGCGCGCCGTCCTCCCAGTAAGCCTTGTATCCGTTGTACTCAGGGGGATTGTGTGATGCCGTAACCATTACACCGGCAATACATCCCAGTTTGCGCAGCGCATAGGAAAGCTCAGGTGTGGGACGAAGCGAATCAAAAACATAAGCCTTGATACCGTTAGCGCAAAGGCAGAGTGCAGTTTCTTCAGCAAACTCAGGGCTCATGCGGCGGTTATCATAGGAAACAGCCACGCCCTTTTTCTTCCCCTCATCACCTGCATTCTTTATAATGTAGTTTGCAAGTCCCTGGGTAGCCTTTCTTACGGTATATATATTCATACGGTTTGAGCCCGCACCGATAACACCTCTGAGACCGCCGGTACCAAACTCAAGATCTTTATAGAAACGATCCTCTACTTCTTTCTCATCGTTACGGATAGCAAGCAGCTCATCCTTAGTCTTCTGATCAAAATAATCACTGCTGATCCACAGGTCAAACGCTTCACGATAACTCATAGATTAAACTCCTCTCTTTCGTCTGCATAAAACAGCCACAGCAGATATTATACCATAATCTGATAATAAACTCTATCACATCATTGTTCCTTCTTAAGGCTCTGCTTGTCTTCGTACATCTCCCTGTCAGCCCGGTCAAATATCTCTGATACCAGGTTGTCCGTCTCAGGGTTATACTCAGACATTCCGGAAGCCAGGATTGGGCCGGAGCCCGACTTCAGATTTTCCCGAATCTCACTGTGCAGCCGTTCCATCAGTTCCGCTCTGTTTGTATAATCGTCACCACGCAGGAACACTACAAACTCATCTCCCCCCACCCTGAATACAGGGCTGCCGGCAAAAATACCGGACAGAAGCGCTGCCGAACTTTTTATGTATTCATCCCCGGCTACATGGCCTTCCGAATCATTTATCCTTTTCAGATTGTTTGCATCACACACCACAAGCGCAAAAGGCAGATAATCCATGCCGTTTTCGATGTTTGTCTGTACAGACTTTACCAGTTCGTTATACGCCGTCTTATTCTTAAGCCCTGTCAGACCATCCCGTCTGGCCAGTTCCTTTTCGGCATTCAGATCCTTAAGGTGCTGCTTTTCTTTCTGAACCTCTGCATCTATATTTTCAATACCGATGATAAAATGGGTGCTGTCGCTGGTCTTTCTGGCAGTCATTCTGACATACTGTGCCACACCCTCCGTCATGATACGGAAATCGATGCTGTATCTCTTGCGTCCCTCAAGTGCTGCAGTCATATGTTCCCTGTCAAGAAAATCCAGCACAAGGTCACGGTCACTTCTGTGAACTATCTGCTGAATATCCTGCCTTGAGTCCTCATAAAAATCATCACCTGATTTTTTCATATCCAGCTGACCGTATATATTCTGGCATTCGTAACTTATATAGCCCGAATCTGCCGCATCCACATAGTAAAGGACATCATAGTTGGCCGCCAGGCTTTCAGCGATCTGACTGAATGTAATATGTTTCTTCTGATCTTCCCTCCGCATCGTCTCCGCCGTGATCTCATCATCTATATCTTTTTCATAAAGCACCAGATGCCTGTCATCATTGGCCCGAATCACATTGAAACGAAAATACTTAGGCTTGCCGCCTATCATCAGTCTGTATTTATACGAACAAGACCTTCTGTCCCCAAGAATCTTTAACATCGCCTCTTTGCTATAGAGGCTCTTTGCAAATTCCCTGTCGTCCGGATGGACACATTTATCTATATTTACCAATGTCTCAGCATAAAAATCCCGGCCTTCCGCCTGAACATTCATGGAATCATATTTCTGACTTGTTGAGAATTCACGGAATTCACCGGTCTCTATATCAACGTAGTACATCGCATCATAATCTTCCGCCAGGCTTGTTGCGATACTGTCATATATATCCTTCTCCTTCATTTCATCCGCCTCTACAAAGGAGTGGATCACACAGATTCCGATCATGAGACCAATGGCATAGGACGGATATTCAGCATCTGTTATCTGCAATATCAGGAAAAGATCCATCACAAAACATGTTATTCCGACTGCTATATGACGAACTTTCTCCCTGTCGGTGGATTTATGCGCAACGCAGAGAATATATACCGCAAGAACCATATATAAGACAATCTGCAGAATAAATGCTATAGCCCTTCCTGGTTCCACTATGTATTCATGGGCATCATTAAAAGAAAAAATGAAATGATGGAAACGGTTGATCATCAGGTATATAAGCCCCAGTATGAACATGGTCCACACTGCGCCCAGCATGATCTTGCTCCTCCGGCCCTTTTTGTCCAGATAAGCCACTATATAGCGGACCCATGTTAGAATAGTCAGAAACATGAATATATAATAAAAGACGCAGGCTGAATACAGGAAAGGGAAAAATTCCGGTATGTCATGGTGTTCATACAGAATTCCCCATGCGATATCTGCAATGAAATAGCAGTTGGCAGCTGTAAGAAAATTGCTGTAACGGATGATAGTCTGCGATTCCGGCTCCTTCGACTCGGAACGTATTCCGAAGTGCCTGAAAGTCTCGCGGTTCATTATGAGATTAAGTATTAATGCCAGTATGCCTATGATCGAGTAATCCATATTGTTACTCTAATCCTCCGTTCAATCAGACGCCTCCGGCCATTACCAATAGCCTGGATATTGCCTTTCCATTTTTGATTCACACGGATTGTTCCGCGCAAGCTTGCGTGTGAGAAAATACTTTCGGCTAGTGAATCATTATATCAATTCTTCCAGCGTCCGGTAAAGATGTTCCGGCTCCACGGTCTTGCCCTGTCGATCCAGCCCTTCTCTTTCCAGTATATATAGTCGGTATATTCGGGATTCTGTTTGCCAAGACTCGTCTGAAGCATTCTTGCAGCATAAAACTTTGCTTTTACCACCAGACCCGTATGTGCCGGCCTGCTATAATCTATGGCACGCATTTTCTTTGCCACACTGCTCAGCTTCTTTTGGAATGATGCTTTCCTTTTTTCATCAATTTTGTTCCAGTCAACATCTGACAACAGCCGGAAGCTTACAACCCTGATGGAAGAAACGCCCCACCAGGACAGACTGTCCTTAATATCCTTTGCAGTGGACTTTCCCCCTGCGCCGAGGCACTGGGTAATGATCACCGCACGCTTTCCGAACATCTCACCCGCAGGACGGTGTGGCATCCAGCGGTATCCGAAATGATCCAGCATAGCCTTCATTGCACCGGTAGCATGGAAAACATAGGCAGGAGATGTAAAAACCAGAAGATCTGCTTCGAGCAATGACTTTTCAATCTTCTGAACAAACTCTGCATCCTTGCACAAGTGCTGGCCTTTTGAAAAACACACCATACATCCTGCGCAGAAAGCCGGACAGTCCTTCGGAAGATAATACTCCGTGATTTCCGCCTCATCCCTGAACTGTTCCAGGAAGATTTCTTTCATCCTGTATGTCACACCGTGTTTTTCGGTTCCATTTACTACTGTAATCTTCATTACCTTATTCCTCCATGGTTACTTCTTATTTTTTCCGGATGTTTTTTTATTTCTCGCGTATATTTTGTTGAACTGTCGTATGTGCGCTTCCAATGTCTTAAGTGCCTCCGCCTCACGTTCAGGTTCTCTGTCGCATATGGTCAGCAGCATATAAATAGGCGCATAGAAATGCAGTGTCATGATCTCCACGTTCTCCGTCTGCAGGACGCCGGCAGAAACCATCAGCCCCAGAAGCATTCCCTGATAGGAAAGAGGATCATCCACATACTCTTTCATATATGCAGCCGCAAGTTTCTTATCATGGAACTGCTCGATGGTAAGCATCTTGCGAAACCGCCTTGTGTAGTCATCATGCAGGAAATAAAGGAACAGATTGTTTCCGAGGTCAATCAGCTGTTCTTCAGATATATGCTTATAGATTTCAGCATCCTTCACAGCGTCCGCACCATTGATCTGCAGAGTGCCCGCCTCCTCCAGAAACCGTCTTTTCATCTCCTCGATAATCGCATCGAAGATAGCCTGCTTGTTTTTATAATGCTTGTAAAGGGAGGGAGCTTTAATACCTACCCTTTCCGCAATATCCGCAACAAAAACATTAGCATAGCCTTTTTCTGAAAACAGCGTCAGTGCTTCATTCAGTATTCTTTGTTTTGTATCCATTTGTTTCCTCTTTCTTAATACCGAACCTGTCAGATATTATCGTTTCATCACCCAGCTAATTTGAATTAGCCTTATTGTAAGCTAATTCAAATTAGCCGTCAAGAGCAAAAAAAAGGCGGGGTGTTAACCCGCCAGTCCGTGGATCCTACAGCACCTTAAGAAAGAATCTGTTCATCGTTGAATGAACCACTTCCTTCGGCCTCTCGATTTCTTTATAGCCGCTTTTTTCATAGATGTGTATTGCAGCCTGAAGATTGTCATGGGTCTCAAGATATGACTGCTTATATCCTGCCTCCCGCATTTTGGTCTCAATAAACTCTATCATCTTATAGCCCGTTCCTGAGCCTTTTGCGGAATCGGACAGATACAGTTTCTGAAGCTCGGCAGTATCCTTCCGCGGGTTAAACCTTGCGAAACCGATCCCTCCTATCACTTTTCCGGTCTCATCCTCAAGGACATAATACCTGCTTTCTTCATTTCCGTAACAGTCACTCAGACGATCAAGTCCTTCATCAAAATACACAGTACCGTGGATATCAAGCCCAAACTGTTTCAGATTATCTCTGACAAGCGCAGCAACCGCTGCATTATCACCCTCTGTTATTTCCCTGAATCTAAACATACATTTCACCGCCGTTTTTTACAAAGTCATTTTCATACATCATATTATCTACAATCTGCATAGCGTCATCAATGTTTTCATCCTTAACAATGTAGTAAGCACTGGCCACAGAAAAAGGATAATCTACCTTTTCGTTTTTTTCTGCTGCTTTATCTATGAATTTTCTATACATGGTCTCAAATTCAGTTTGATCGTTGCCGATACTGATAATACAGAATTCATCACCGCCGATTCGGTAGCAGTTCTCTTTATCCGAAAAGGTTTCTTTCATGATCAATGCAACATTTTTAATCGCCTCATCACCTGTATTGTGTCCGAGATTGTCATTCAGATATTTCAGAAAATTCAGATCAGCCATAAAAATAATGATCTTCTTTTCCTCTCTGATCTTTTCCATATTTGTTTTTAAATCTGATATCATTTCCTCATAAGCAGTACGGTTCAATAATTCCGACATCTGATCAATATGCGCAAGATCATAATATTTCTTATTCAGCTTTTCTAATTCATCAGAATTATACTCATAAATCTGAAAAAAATATTTTTCCTGCTTCTCATCGGATACTCGATACAGGAATACACAAATATAAAAAGGACAAAGATCTGTGCCGTTATTTCATAGCCTACGTCATATAACATTTTTGTTTCCTCTAATCAGCCCTTAAGCACAAATGACAGCAATTCTTCGACGCTTTAATGCGATCAGAACAATTCTATTTTACGATTGGGATATCCGAAGATATATTCGGAGCCGGGCTCTGACACTTCAGTATCAATGATCATCTTTTTGCATGCCCCACAGTAATCCGCGTCTATTTTACACAATTGGTTTTTGTATTTTGCAGCAGTAACCTGGCCTGCTCCCTTGAGTGCATCAAATACAGTCATTGGTCTTTCTTCTTCATAAAAACTAACCCTGGCTCCATCTTCTATGCGTACAGAAATATGGCCACGAATCATTTCCTTACCACAATACGGACACTGCATCTTAATTTCCTCCATTCTTAAATTCACAACCTTTGTTCCTATATTCGGATTTTACTTACGTTCCTTAGAATCTGACTACACGATCCGTTTTTCATATAATAAATTTGACCAATTCCCATAACAAAGTGATCACAAACGGCAGCGATGGGATACAGATTACGGTAACAACAATGGATATAATACCGAGCGGACCGAATATCTTGATCTATCCGCTCTTTACCCTTATGATCCATATGATGTCCAGAATAATCGGGGGGGTATAATAAAGAAAACAAGACTGACCACAATGAAAATAACCAATAGTTCCAATACCACAAAACCTGCGTCCATTACTCGCCGCTCCTTTCAGCCTAGTACTGTAATATAATTTCCGCACTGAAACAATTATAAGTTTTTTTCTATGCTACTTACAATACTTTTCAATTTCTTACTCCCTATTATGAAGTGGCCTTTATCAAGAGAAACTTTCCCAAACTTGATTTTCCTCATGATCTATCACATTTGTTTATCTTTTACAGCATCTGGCAAAAGCCATCATAACAGTTTCCGGCATGTAGCCACTCTGTTATTCGTGGATTGGTTACCAACAGGATAATGGTCCGCCAAGAGCTTTGCTATCTAGCTTCGAGGATCATTGGGTTAACCATGCGCACATAGGGAGTTCGCAATTAGCCCTAACCGTAGTGTTTTATGGTTCTTCTGCGGCATAGCCGATAGCACAGTGTCCTATTCCTTCGTAATCTCCCTCAACACCCAATTTCTTAAGGATACCCTTTCCGAAGTCAGAATCGAATTCTTCCTTCGCCCCATCCTCCGATCTTGCGGTTTTCATTCGATATTTCATCTCTTAATGCCTTGTCCGTAACCGCTATGATGATCGGACTCTGCTTCCCCATACCTGTTGCGGCATAGGTTCCGGCTTTGATTATGGCTTCCAGTTCCTCATCCCTGACCATATCCGTTTTAAAGTTCCTGCAGCCAGATACGATGCATCCGACATTCTAATAATACAACTTGAAATTAACTTTATGGGCCGTTACCCCTATAGAACCCGCTCAAGCATCCAAAAATCCCTGATTCCCACGACATCATAAAACATCCTGATACAATCCACTTCATTATATCCATTGCGGATGTAGAGCTTGTAAGCCGGTATGTTTGTGTCGATCACATCAAGATGGATGGCCAAGTCACCGTTTTTTCTGCAGTAATCCTCGATGTCAGATAACATACGGTAGCTGGTTTTGCTCCCTTGTTTTCCCGGTAATACAGCAAGTGCATGAATTGTGGCCAGCTTATCTTTTGGTTCTTTTATTTTCCAGTTGATGTCATTGTATTCCGTATTCACAGAATGATTAATGACAGCTACTGCCACAATCTTTCCTCCCTCACGGATAACACACATCTCACCGCGCAAAATTGCGCTTTCTACAAATACCGAATTGGGATATATATCAATATTCCATCCCAGGCGTACTTCCGTAAGATTTACCTTCTCTATTACCGCTTTATAAAGATCTATGATCTCTTTTTCATCACTTAGCGTTGCAAATTCCATATCATATTCTCTCATCCAGGTATATTCCAAAAGCTATAGTATATTTTATTCTGAAGTATGGAAAATCCCCAAAACAAAACAAAAAACAACCTTTCAGATTCCATAAGCTACAACACCAACAAGTGCAGATACACAGATAAGCATTATCGGTGATATCCCCTTTTTAATAAATTTTCTTGAACCAAAATAAACTGCTGCAAGAACACAGGAAAGGCCGATGGTTAGTACATCCGGTTTTGCCTTTAAGGAGATATTACAGTTCCTAATCATCATCAAAATGCCAGTCGACAGGATTATACCGATAATACACGGTT
>JAILDD010000082.1 GCA_024689605.1 Lachnospiraceae bacterium | reverse complement strand
AATGGTTTTGGCCGTATCGGTCGTCTTGCTTTCAGACAGATGTTTGGCGCAGAGGGATTCGAGATCGTAGCTATCAACGATCTTACTTCTCCCGAGATGCTCGCTCATCTTCTTAAGTATGACTCAACACAGGGAAAGTATGCATTAGCAGATAAGGTTTCTTTCGATGAGAACAGCATCACTGTTGACGGAAAGAAGATCACTATCTATGCTGAAGCTAAGGCTGCAGACCTTCCTTGGGGAGAGCTTGGAGTAGATGTTGTACTTGAGTGTACAGGTTTCTACACCAGCAAGGACAAGGCACAGGCTCACATCGATGCCGGTGCTAAGCACGTTATCATTTCTGCTCCTGCAGGTAATGATCTGCCTACTATCGTATACAATGTTAACCATCAGACACTTACATCTGATGACAAGATCATCTCTGCTGCATCCTGCACAACAAACTGCCTTGCGCCTATGGCTAAGGCTCTTAATGATCTGGCTCCTATCAAGTCAGGTATCATGTGCACAATTCACGCTTACACAGGTGATCAGATGACTCTTGATGGTCCTCAGAGAAAGGGCGACAAGAGACGTTCACGTGCTGCAGCTTGCAACATCGTTCCTAACTCAACAGGTGCTGCTAAGGCAATCGGCCTTGTTATCCCTGAGCTGAACGGCAAGCTTATCGGCGCTGCACAGCGTGTTCCTACTCCTACAGGTTCTACAACAATCCTTACAGCTGTTGTAGAAGGCGCTGTTACAAAGGAGCAGATCAACGACGCTATGAAAGCTGCTTCAAACGAGAGCTTCGGTTACAACACAGATGAGATCGTTTCCAGCGATATCGTTGGTATGACATTCGGTTCTCTCTTTGATTCAACTCAGACAATGGTTCTGCCTCTTGACAATGGCACAACTCAGGTTCAGGTTGTTTCATGGTATGACAACGAGAACAGCTACACATCTCAGATGGTTCGTACCATCAAGCACTTCGGTAGCCTCCTTAAATAATTAGCGGAAGCTTTTAGAAATGAAGTAGGGGCCCGGTCCGGCAAGGGCCGGGCCTTTTAATGTATATACATACAAAACACAAAGGAGAAAAGATTATGGCTTTAAACAAGAAATCTGTTGACGACCTTAACGCAAAGGGAAGAAGAGTTCTTGTACGTTGCGACTTCAACGTACCCCTTAAGGACGGTGCTATCACAGACGAGACACGTATCGTTGCTGCTCTTCCTACAATCAAGAAGCTTGTTGATGACGGTGCAAAGGTTATCCTCTGCTCCCACCTCGGCAAGGTTAAGAATGGCCCCAACGAAGGCGAGTCACTTGCACCTGTTGCAAAGAGACTTTCCGAGAAGCTTGGCAAGGAAGTTAACTTCATTGCTGATTACAATGTTACCGGTGCTGATGCTACAAATGCAGTAGCAGCTATGAACGACGGTGATGTTGTTCTTCTTCAGAATACACGTTTCCGCGGCAAGGAAGAGACAAAGCCCCAGGATGCCGGTGAGGCATTTGCAAAGGAGCTTGCAGATCTTGCTGATGATTATGTATGTGATGCTTTCGGTTCAGCTCACAGAGCACATGCTTCTGTTGCTGTAGTAACAAAGTATATCACAGAGAAGGGCGGCACAAATGCAGTTGGTTATCTCATGCAGAAGGAAATCGACTTCCTTGGCAATGCAGTAGAGAACCCTGTTCGTCCTTTCGTTGCTATCCTCGGCGGCGCAAAGGTTGCTGATAAGCTCAATGTTATCAATAACCTTCTTGAGAAGTGCGATACACTCATCATCGGCGGCGGCATGGCATTCACTTTCCTTAAGGCTCAGGGATATGAGATCGGCAAGTCTCTCGTTGATGACGAGAAGCTTGACTATTGTAAGGAAATGATGGAGAAGGCTGACAAGCTCGGCAAGAAGCTCCTCCTTCCTATCGATACTGCAGTAGCTGACGGATTCCCTAATCCTATCGACGCTGAGATCCAGGTAGAGTATGTTGATTCTACAAAGATCCCTGCTGACAAGGAAGGTCTTGATATCGGACCTAAGACACAGGAGCTTTTCGCTAACGCTGTTAAGGAAGCTAAGACTGTTGTATGGAACGGACCTATGGGCGTATTCGAGAATCCTACTCTTGCAAAGGGTACTATCGCAGTTGCTAAGGCTCTCGCTGAGACAGATGCAACAACCATCATCGGCGGCGGTGACTCCGCAGCAGCATGTAACCAGCTTGGCTTTGCTGACAAGATGAGCCACATCTCAACAGGCGGCGGCGCTTCCCTTGAGTTCCTTGAGGGTAAGGAGCTTCCCGGCGTATATGCAGCTGACGACAAATAATTGAGTTTCATGGCAGATTAAAAAGGAGAAATTAAAATGGCAAGAAGAAGAATCATAGCCGGCAACTGGAAGATGAACAAGACTCCCTCTGAGGCAGTAGAGCTTTGTGCTACACTTAAGGACCTTGTAAAGAACGATGACGTGGATGTAGTTTACTGCGTACCCGCTATCGACATCGTACCCGTTGTTGAAGCTGTAAAGGGAACTAACGTAAAGGTTGGTGCAGAGAATTTCTACATCGAGGACAAGGGCGCTTTCACAGGCGAGATTTCCGCCCCCATGCTCAAGGATGCAGGTGTTGAGTATATCATCATCGGTCACTCTGAGAGAAGGGATATTTTCGGTGAGAACGATATCCTCATCAATGCAAAGGTTAAGAAGGCATTCGCTGCCGGACTTAAGCCCATCCTCTGCTGCGGTGAGTCTCTTGCACTTCGTAAGGCAGGCACTTACAAGGAGTGGATCGAGAGACAGATCAAGTGGGATCTTACAGACGTAACAGCTGACCAGGTTAAGGAACTTGTTATCGCTTATGAGCCTATCTGGGCTATCGGAACAGGCGAGACAGCTACAGCTGATCAGGCTCAGGAAGTCTGCAAGCTTATCCGTGACCTCATTGCTAAGCTTTATGATGATGCTACAGCTGAGGCTGTTCGTATCCAGTACGGCGGATCAATGAATGCAGGCAATGCAGCTGAGCTGCTTTCCAAGGATGACATCGACGGCGGTCTTATCGGCGGCGCATCCTTAAAGCCTGATTTTGGCCAGATCGTTAACGCATAAGCATAGGTCGGTCAGTAAAATAAATACTTGAATTTACTTACGCATAGTGTTAGAATTTCAAGCGTAGGGTTGTTATTAAGAGTAGGCGTTCCGCCTACTCTTATTGTTTGTCGCACGGACTGCGTAAGGTTTTTTCGATTTACGTCGGGCTGTGTAAGCAATTTATCAAAAAAATGGCAGCAAGAGATTACGAAAAAAAAGCTGAAGATATAGCAAAGGGCATTACGGATCCGCTGGGGATAGATATTTACGACGTGGAGTATGTGAAGGAAGCCGGCGAGTTTTATCTTCGTATATATATTGACAAGCCGGGCGGCGTGACCATAGACGACTGCGAGACAGTGAGCAGGGCATTTTCAGACGAAATCGATAAAGCAGACCCGATACCGGATGCATACATACTGGAAGTAAGCAGCCCGGGACTGGGCAGGAAGCTTAAGAAGGACCGTCACTTTGAAAAGAGCCTTGGGGAAAAGGTTGAAGTAAAGCTTTTTGAAGCAATAGACGGAAGCAAGGAATTTACAGGTGTGCTGAAGTCCTATGATGCGGACAGCATTACAGTGAGTGATGCAGAAGTACTTGCGGCACCTAAGAACAATAAGGGCAGAAAGCCTTCGAAGAAATCCTTTGCAGAGGCTGAAGCGGCTGCATCGGCTTCAAAGAAAATGACTTTTAAACGCAAAGAAATATCGACGGTAAGATTAGTCGTTGAATTTTGAATAAACATTAATAATTTTTTTCAGGAGGAAAAAAGAAAATGGCTACTGAAACAACACTCAAGGATGCGCTGGATTATCTTGAACAGGAAAGAGATATCAGCAGGGATGCTATTTTTGCGGCTATAGAGGATTCACTTATGAAGGCCTGCAAGAAGCTTTTTCTCAGCACGGAAAATATCCGTATAGAGATTGATAAGGAAGAGTGCGTATATCATGTCTGGGCTGAAAAGGAAGTTCTCAGCGAAGAAGAGGTTGTAAGGGATGATGAGATAGAGATAAGCCTTGAGGATGCAAGAGCGCTGAAGCCGGATGCAAATGTGGGTGATCTGATCGAGGTAGAAGTTGATCCCAAGAAGTTCAGCCGTATTGTTACTCAGGATGCCAAGAATGTTATAACACAGAAGCTGCGCGAAGAGGAAAGGGCTACTGTTTACAACCAGTTTTCCAAGAAGCACCGCGAGGTAGTAACAGGCGTTATACAGCGCAGGGTTAATAAGGGCTGGAGCGTAAACCTGGGCAAGACCGATGCCCTGCTTCCCGATTCAGAGACTGTTCCTTCAGAGCACTTAAAGACAGGAAGCCGAGTAAAGGTATATGTCCTGGAAGTAAAGGATACGACCAAAGGCGCAAAGATCACTGTCAGCAGGACCCATCCGGAACTGGTTAAGCGTCTCTTTGAAGATGAAGTTACCGAGATCAAGGACGGCACTGTTGAAATAATGAATATCGCAAGAGAGCCGGGCAGCAGGACAAAGATTTCCGTTGTGTCATACAATGAGAACGTTGATCCGGTGGGTGCATGTGTCGGTGTTAACGGCATAAGGGTTAATGCTATAGTTAACGAGCTCTATGGTGAGAAGATTGATATAATCAACTGGGACGAGAACCCGGGTGAGCTTATCAGGAATTCCCTTTCACCTGCGAAGATCGTAAACGTATTTGCAAATCCTGAAGAGAAGACAGCAAATGTCGTTGTTCCCGATAACCAGCTTTCACTTGCCATTGGCAAGGCAGGCCAGAATGCAAGGCTTGCCGCAAAGCTTACGGGATATAAGATCGACATCAAGTCAGAGACACAGGCACAGGATGCATTCGGTTTCAGACTTGAGGACTATATGAGTGACGGCGAGGAAGAGTACTACGAGGAAGAGTACGAGACAGAGTATTCCGAGGAGGCTGCTTCCGGTGAGGTTTACGAAGAAGAACCCACAGAAGGCGGCAACGGTGAGACTGAAGAGTAAGAGGTAAGAAATGCCGAAGAAGATCCCTCAGAGAACATGCATGGGATGCGGTGAAGCAAAAAACAAATCCGAACTGGTGCGTATCGTGCGCACGCTGGAGGGCGGCATCATCCTTGATGTCAGGGGCAGAGCTGACGGACGGGGGGCATATGTGTGTCGGAATGCAGAGTGCATGAAAAAACTCAGGAAAAGGAACGGGCTTGCAAGGGCCTTTTCCATACAGGTACAGTCTGAAATATATGACAGGCTGGAAAAGGAGTTTGCGGATGAAGGGTGACAAGGTCCTGTCCCTTCTGGGGATGGCACAGAAAGCCGGGAGGATTTCCGGCGGATCCTTCCAGGTCAGTGAGAGTGTTAAGAGCGGATCGGCAAGTCTTGTGATCGTCGCTTCTGATATATCGGAAGGCTCGGAAAAAAAATACAGGGATATGTGTTCCTACTATGAAGTCCCACTATATAAATACAGTGAGATGGACAGTCTGGGACACGCTATAGGAAAAGAATACAGAGCTGCTGTTTCCGTTAATGATGCGGGGTTTGCAAAGAGCATAATGAAGCAGCTCAATTCAGCAGATACAGGAGGTAGTCAGATCAATGGCAATGAGAATCAGTAATTTTTCTAAGAAGTGGGTAAATGAAAAAGGGGATGCTTTGAGCAATAAGCAGACCATATCCCTTCTGGAAAAGCATGGCGTTATGGGAAAAACTGCCAGCAGCAATATTGAAGACGCGGATGCAGCCTTGATCGTGCCTGACATTAAGGCGCAGGGCTACAGAAATGCTGAAGACGGCGATGCGCCTGCTTCGGCACCTGTTGAAAAAAGTGCAGAGGTTAAGCAGGAAGAGAATAAGCCTGCACAGCCTGCGAACACAGAGGCAGCAAAGAATGATGCGGCTGCAAAGCCGGCAGAAAAAAAGCCTGAAGCTGTAAAAACGGAGTCAAACAGGCCGGCGGCGGCTAAGCCGGAAGGCAATAAGCCTGCTTCACCCAAGCCTGCGGGACAGCCCCAGCTGGGAAACGGTCAGCCCGTCAAGAAGAAGAAATTATCGGGCGTTATCATAGTCGGAAGGGATGGCGGAAAAGCCGGATCATACAATAAGCCTTCGGGGAACGGATCCTATCCCGGACGCGGCGTCGACAACAGGGCCAGAGGACCTATCAGGCCCAGAGAGAATATGATCGACAGGGCCGGAGCGGCAGCAAGGCGTGAAGAGGACGCAAGGGCTGAAGCTGAGAGAGAGAATGCGGCAAAGACAGTAGCAGAAAATACTGAGAATACACAGGCAGCAGAAGTACCTGTTGTTGAAAGTAAGCCTGTAGCAGTAGAACGTCCGGCAGCAGAGAGCAGGCCGGTAAACCGTGAAAACACGGAACGTCAGCCGCAGAACCAGGCCGGAAGGTTCCAACAGAGGGACCAGGGCGGCGCAAACAGATATCAGGGAAACAGACCTGACGGACAGAACCGTTTCCAGGGAAATCGTCCATCACAGGGCGCACAGAACCGCTTTGGCGGCAACCAGGCAGGGGGCAGACCTTCGGGCGGACGCCCTATGCCGGGAGCAAGGCCTGCGGCCGGAAGGAACGAGGCAGCGCCTGTTCCCCAGGACAACAGGAGAAATAAGCATTCGGAGAAAGACCGTGACCGCGAGAGCCGTCGTGATTCCAGATACATGGATGATGACGGCCGGGGAAGAGACCGCAACAGTAATGCGGGAAGGTTCGTTAAGCCTGTAGCTAAGAAGGTGGAGGAACCTGTTGAGGATATCAAGCTCATAAAGCTTCCGGAAACAGTTACCATCAAGGTGTTTGCGGAGCGCATGCATATCCAGCCTGCAGAAATAGTTAAAAAGCTTTTCATGCAGGGCAAGATGGTGACCGTCAATCAGGAAATCTCTTTTGAAGAGGCTGAGGAGATCGCGCTTGATTATGAGATCATGTGCGAGAAGGAAGAGAAGGTTGATGTTATCGCAGAGCTTCTTAAGGAAGATGAAGAGGATGAGTCCAAGATGGTTTCCCGTCCTCCCGTTATCTGCGTAATGGGTCACGTTGACCATGGTAAGACATCCCTGCTTGATGCCATCAGAAAGACTAATGTAATAGATCAGGAGGCCGGCGGTATCACCCAGAAGATCGGTGCGTACACCGTTAAGGTTGGTGACCGTAAGATCACATTCCTGGATACGCCCGGCCATGAAGCGTTTACTGCAATGCGTATGCGTGGTGCAAATGCAACTGATATAGCTGTTCTTGTGGTTGCTGCGGATGACGGCGTCATGCCTCAGACAATAGAGGCGGTAAACCATGCCAAGGCAGCAGGAATCGAGCTTATAGTTGCTGTAAACAAGATAGATAAGCCCGGTGCAAATATCGACAGGGTAAAGCAGGAGCTTACCGAGTATGAGCTTGTTGCTGAGGACTGGGGTGGAACCACAGTGTTCGTTCCCGTATCTGCAAAGAGCGGTGAAGGTATCGAACAGCTCCTTGAGATGATCCTTCTTACTGCGGATGTGCTTGAACTGAAGGCTAATCCCAACAGAAAAGCAAGAGGCCTTGTTATAGAGGCAGAGCTTAATAAGGGACGCGGTCCGGTTGCAACCGTGCTGGTTCAGAAGGGAACCCTCCGTGTCGGCGATTTCGTATCTGCCGGCGTGTCTCACGGTAAGGTGAGGGCGATGATCGATGATAAGGGCAACAAGGTGAAGGAAGCAGGACCTTCAACACCTGTTGAGATACTGGGTCTTAGCGATGTGCCTAATGCAGGTGAAGTGCTCGTCTGCCATTCCAGCGAAAAGGAAGCAAAGAGCTTTGCCGCAACCTTTGTGGCACAGAACAAGGAGAAGCTGGTTGCAGATACAAAGGCTAAGATGTCGCTTGATGATCTCTTTGACAAGATCAAGGAAGGTAATCTTAAGGAACTCAACCTTATCGTTAAGGCTGATGTTCAGGGCTCTGTCGAGGCTGTTAAGCAGTCTCTGGAGAAGCTTTCCAACGATGAAGTATTGGTTAAAGTAATCCACGGCGGTGTAGGTGCTATAAATGAGTCCGATGTTGTGCTGGCAAGTGCTTCCAATGCCATCATAATCGGTTTTGACGTAAGACCTGATGCGGTAGCTAAGCAGACTGCTGACCGTGAGGGTGTTGATATAAGGCTTTACAAAGTCATCTACCAGGCTATAGAGGATGTGGAAGCTGCCATGAAGGGCATGCTTGAGCCTATCTATGAGGAAAAGGTTATCGGACATGCAGAAGTTCGTCAGATATTCAAGGCTTCCGCTATCGGTAATATTGCAGGTTCCTTCGTAATGGACGGCCGCATTACCCGTGACTGCAAGGTAAGGATTACCAGGGAAGGCGAGCAGATATTTGAGGGCCCGCTGGCATCCCTTAAGCGATTCAAGGATGATGTGAAGGAAGTCAAGGAAGGCTATGAGTGCGGTCTTGTATTCGAGGGCTTCGACAAGATTCAGGAGCTTGATATGGTAGAGGCCTACATCATGGTTGAGGTTCCGAGAGACTGATACGGAATAAAGAGGAACGATGAAAAAAGACAGCATAAAAAATACACGGATCAACTCCGAAGTCATGAAGGTTCTGGCTGAGCTCATACGCAGCGAAATAAAGGATCCCAGGGTGCCTGCATTTACGTCTGTTACAGATGTCATTGTGGCACCGGACCTTAAGACCTGCAAAGTATGGGTGAGCTTTCTCTGCGATGAGGAGCAGGAGAAAGAGGCCCTGAAGGGACTTAAATGTGCAGAAGGCTTCATGCGCAGGGAACTGGCAAGGGAGCTGAATCTCCGCAATACGCCGGAGCTTACGTTTGTTGCTGACCATTCCATTGCCTATGGTAACCATATGAACAGCGTGATTGACAAGGTTTCTAAGGAAGATGCAATGATGCGTCAGAAACGCGGTGAAGAAGAATAGGGATTTGGGAGGCGGATATGGATCTTCTGAAAGAACTGGAAGGTGCAAAAAGAATAGGCATAACAGGACATGTGAGGCCGGACGGGGACTGTGTAGGTTCCTGCCTGGCCCTTTTACACTATCTGGAGATCTGCATGCCGGAGACAGAAACTGAAGTATTTCTTGAAGATCCCGGCAGGTCTTTTGCAAATATTAAGAAGCGTGACTGCCTGATCTGTGATTTTCCCGACAGGGAGCCCTTTGATGTTTTTGTTGTATGCGATACAACCGGCTGCAAAGACCGTACAGGAGAAGCGTTTAAATATTTTGAGTCAGCGGTTAAGACCATCAACATAGACCATCATATAAGCAATAAGGATGGCTCTGCCATGGTTAACCATGTGTGTCCGAAGGTTTCGTCCTGTGCTGAGGTTCTGTATGATCTTATGGATGAGAGTAAAGTGGATGCAGTCATAGCAGAACTCATCTACATGGGAATGGCCCACGATACCGGTGTGTTCAGGTTTTCAAACACATCACAGAGAACTATGGAGATTGCCGGAAAACTTATTACATATGGATTTGATTTTCCGATGCTTTTAGATGAGACTTTTTATGTAAAGACCTATGTCCAGAGCCGTTTCCAGGCTCAGGTGCTTCTGAATGCAAGGAGATATCTGGAAGACAGGGTGATCGTGGGAACCGCAGACCGAATGTTCATGGATGCCATGGGCGCAGGCAAGGATGACACCGACGGAGCGGTCAATGAACTGCGGAATATCCATGGGATAGAATGTGCTGTCTTTATTTATGAAAAGACCCCGGGACTGTATAAGGCAAGTCTCAGGGCATCATCCGATAAAGTGAATGTGGCTAAGGTTGCGGAAAGCCTTGGCGGCGGCGGCCATGTGAGGGCAGCGGGCTGTGATTACAGAGGTGCAATGGAGGATATGGTTTATATCCTTTTGACAGAAATCGCCAAGCAGCTGTAGATGGAATGATTTGTACAGTAGCTGCCGGAACGATCCACATAGTGATATATGTATAACGGTGCTATAAATGTTTATAAGGAAGCCGGTTTTACTTCATTTGATGTAGTGGCCAAGCTAAGGGGTATACTTCATCAGAAAAAAATCGGACATACAGGCACGCTCGATCCGGATGCGGAGGGCGTGCTTTTGGTGTGTCTCGGAAATGCCACGAAGCTTGTGGAGCAGCTTGTGGACAAAGTGAAGGTTTATGAATGCGTGATGAGGCTGGGGGTGGAAACTGACACTGAGGATATGAGCGGCGAGGTACTTAAGACATCTGCTGTTGATTGTACGCCGGAGGAAATACGGAATGCAGCCATGTCCTTTGTGGGCGGGTATGACCAGCTGCCCCCTATGTATTCGGCGCTTAAGGTGAACGGAAGGAAGCTCTGCGATATTGCCAGGGCCGGAGGGACTGTGCAGCGCACACCCAGGCATGTCGATATCCATTCCGTTGTGATAAAGGGAATTGACGGCGATAAAGTGACCATGAGCATAGAATGCGGGAAGGGTACCTACATACGGTCGCTTTGCAGGGACATAGGTGAGAAGCTGGGCTGCGGAGCTGCAATGGAGCATCTGGTAAGAATCCGCAGCGGTGATTTTTATATTGACAGATCATATAAACTGTCTGAGATAGAGGTTGCTGCCAAAAACGGAAGCATTGATGAACTGATACTTCCCACAGAGACGTTCTTTATGGATATCCCGGCGCTTAAGGTCAGGCCTGAAATGGCTGTGGCCATAGACAATGGCAACATGCTTCCCGCGGATGCTTTTGATGCGGCAGAGGGATTTGAGCCCAATGACGGGGACAGGATCAGAGTGATAAATGACCGCGGTAATTTCGTGGCGGTATATGCATATAAATCAAACAGAAGGGCATTTGTCCCGGAAAAGATGTTTTTATGAGCATGGAGATAGTTACCGGTCCGGAGGGGATCGGCATAAAAGAAAAAACTGCCGTTGCCATAGGAAAATTCGACGGCATCCACATTGGGCATAAAAAGATACTTTCGGAAGTACTTAAAGCCGGTGAAAGGGGATTGAAGACGGTGATATTTACCTTTGAGCCTTCACCGGAGATTTTTTTCGGTGCGCCGGACTGCGGTGTGCTCATGACAAGGGATGAAAAGAGGGAATACCTGGAGTCCTGCGGTATAGACATACTGGTAGAATATCCAATGAACGATAAGACTGCGTCAGTCCTGCCGGAAGCCTTTATACGGAACTGTCTCAAGGAACAGCTGAATATGGGCTTTATTGCCGCAGGTCCGGATCTGTCCTACGGGAAGGGCGGCAAGGGTGATTTTGCTCTTCTGGACAGCCTGAAGAAAGAGCTTGGTTACGAAACGGTCATGGTGGATAAGGTGAGACATGGGGGCTTTGTGGTAAGCTCCACTACCATCAGAAATGCCGTTACCGGAGGTGATATGCCTACGGCGGAAGAAATGCTGGGACGGCCCTATTCTTTCAGCGGTATTGTAACTACAGGAAAACAGCTGGGGAGAACTATAGGCTTCCCTACGGCCAATATCGATCCTCTTCCGGGCAGGGTGATTCCTCCATATGGAGCATATTATTCAGACGTGGCACTTTCTGACGGAAGGGTGTTTAAGGCTGTGACCAACATAGGCTGCAAGCCAACCGTGAAAAATGATAAAAAAGTAAATATAGAATCGTATCTGATTGATTTTTCCGGAGATATATACGGTGAGAAGATTACGGTCATGCTGCGTGAGTTCAGACGGCCGGAGCAGAAATTTTCGGATCTCTATGAGCTTAAGAGCGTGCTGAAGACAGATATAGAAGGGCGCAGGATTTAGCATTTTTACTACGAAAAGCACGGACAAGTATTATCTTTTGTGCAAAAATACATATTGCCACTTTTTAAACTATAATTTAAACTCTATGATGTGCGAGTAGGACGAGAGGATAAGATAAGAGTGAATTAGAAGACCGGGAGTATCCCGGGGACGAGGATTGAGATGGGTTTCGCGGAGATAATGTCGTTGTGCGCAGGACTGGGACTGTTCCTGATGGGCATGACGCTGATGAGTGAGGGTATAGAAAAGGCAGCCGGTGCAAAGCTTCGTGGCATACTGGAGATGTTTACCACGAACAGGGTAACCGGAATGATAGTCGGTCTGGTATTTACTGCAATAATGCAGTCATCCTCAGCCTGTACATCTCTGGTGGTCAGTTTCGTTAACTCGGGTCTTATGACTCTTTTTCAGGCAGCCGGTGTCATATTCGGTGCCAATATCGGTACTACTGTTACTTCACAGCTTGTTTCATTCAATCTTTCAGCATATGCACCTATCATACTTATCACCGGCGTTGTGGTGTCCATGGCGACCAAGAACCAGCTGGTGGAAAAGATTGCTGACATCGTTGCCGGTTTTGGTGTGCTTTTTTTAGGAATTTCAACAATGTCTTCGGGAATGAGTGCACTTAAAGATTCAGAGCAGGTGATAAATCTGCTTGCGGGTCTTGAGAATCCTTTCCTTGCGGTACTTGCGGGTCTGGTGATAACGGCTGTTGTGCAGAGCTCCTCAGTTACGGTATCACTGGTACTTCTTATGGCGCAGCAGGGACTGTTCGGGGATGTGAATATATGTTTATACATAGTCCTCGGATGTAACATAGGCGCCTGCACCACTGCACTTTTAGCATCTCTTGCAGGTAAGAAGGATGCAAAGCGTGCGGCAATGATCCACCTTCTGTTCAATGTGATCGGCACAGTGATAATGTTCATCGTTTTCCAGATTGCCATGGAGCCTATTTCCATGTGGATGCACAGCTTCTCGGCGGATGAGGGAAGGTTTGTGGCGAATGCCCATACCATCATAAAGATATCCCAGGTTATCATGCTTTTGCCGTTCTCAAACTGGATAGTAAAGCTTACTTATATCGTTATACCGGGCAATGACCAGAAGGTCGGCTACAGGGATACCTTCCAGCTTAAGTATATCGGCAACAAAGTCATATTTAATCCTTCAACGGCTGTTGTGGACGGCCTTAAGGAACTGGAGCGTATGGCTTCCCTGGCAAGTGATAACCTGAACCGTGCCATGAATGCTCTTGTTACCCTTGATGAAGAGGACATACAGGAAGTCCGGGATATGGAGGAAAATATCAACTTCCTGAACCGGTCCATAACCGGATACCTTATCAAGATAAACCAGTCACCGCTTCCTATAGACGACCTGCAGGGGCTGGGATCCCTTTTCCATGTGGCGAATGATATAGAGCGTATCGGTGACCATGCGGAGAATATTGCAGAGTTTGCGGAGAGACGCAAGAAAGCGGGGGCAACATTCAGTGATGATGCCATAAAGGAAATGACGGAGCTGCTTAACCTGGTAAATGACCTTATGGGACAGGCCATAAAAGTCATCGTGGGTTCCGGCAGCGAGGAAGATATGGAGCGTATGTCTGCAATGGAAGATGCCATCGATGCCAAGGAAAAGGAAATTCAGCAGCACCATGTGGACAGGCTCACGAGGCAGGAGTGCACACCGGAGGCGGGTATGATCTTTTCGGATGTTGCAACATCCCTTGAGAGGGTCGGCGACCATGCCTTCAATATCGCAGTTTATATCATAAAGCGGGAAAATAATGAATAAAGATGCCCCACGAGAGTCCGAATGTGGGTAGGATTGTGAGAGCGCGTAGCGCGGAACAATCCGTGTGAATCAAAGATAATAATTTTGGTGAGTTAGTTATAATTAACATCATGAATAGAAAGAGACTTAAAATTACCGCTGTGGCAGGGTCCATTGCGGTTATATGTTTATTAATGGTTTTAATGTTTGGACAGGAATGGCTTGGTGAAAGCGAGGATGTTCCTGCTGTTTCAGAGGACTTTCCGGCCATTGCTGATATTTCAGACGGATCCGTATCGGATGACGAAGCCCTGAAAGTAGTTGATCTTCCCATAATGCAGGCCCTCAGCAGGAATGCGGCCATAGGTGTCACGGGATATGTTGATGCAGGCAATCCCTGTGCGCTGGCCGGTATAGAGGCTGACATTGATGCCGTCATTTCACAGCAGAATGCCATTGAGGAAGAGATAAGCATATACGGATACCAGAATCTCGGCATAGCAGTAGTGGACAACCATCTGAACGTGCGGAAGGAGCCGGTGGACGGTGACCTGGTGGGAAAGATGTCCAACGGTGCTGCCTGCGAGATACTTGATGTTACAGACGATGGCTGGGCCCATATAAAATCCGGCTCTGTGGAAGGCTATGTCAGTGCAGAATACCTGCTTACCGGAACTGCGGCCCTTGCCAAGGCACGTGAAGTTATAGATACGATCGCAGTAGTGAATACCACTACCCTCCGTGTAAGGGAAGAACCCAATACTGAGGCACCGGTCATCACTCTGATCCCCGAGGGTGAAGAAATGCTGGTAACCGGATACGCGGATGGATGGGTACAGTTCGAACTTGATGATGAGACAGCTTATGTTTCTCTTGATTACGTATGCATAGAAGAAAAGCTGGCAACTGCCGTTACCATGAAAGAGCTTTTGTATGGCAACGGCATATCGGATACGAGGGTCAGCCTGGTGGAATATGCCAAGCAGTTTGTGGGCAATCCTTATGTATGGGGCGGAACATCCCTTACAAAGGGCTGTGACTGCTCCGGCTTTGTGCTCAGCATATATAAGAAATACGGAGTGACCCTTCCACATCATGCTGCCACCCAGGCAAATTACGGAACTAAGGTGGATGATTCCACTATACGTCCCGGCGACCTGATATTCTATTCCAAGGGCGGACGCATAAACCATGTGGGTATCTACATCGGCAACGGACAGGTTCTGCATGCGTCAAGTCCCAAGACAGGAATAAAGATATCAAGCATGTACTACAGACAGCCGGCCAAGATGGTGTCATTACTGCCGTAGATTTTTGATGTTTACAATTTAAAAACAGAGTGGTATAATACCCTCTTGTGTGGGCACAGTGTCCGCATTACGTTAACTTAACCGGTTCTGAGAATATGGAATTCCGACCACATTCACGGATCCGGCTGAATCAAAAACAAAGGAGAAAAGAAATGATTTCAGCAGAAAAGAAACAGGCAATCATGAAAGAGTATGCACGTTCAGAAGGTGACACAGGATCACCTGAAGTACAGATCGCAGTACTCTCAGCAAGGATCGAGGAGCTTACAGCTCACCTTAAGAGCCACCCCGGCGATCACCACTCAAGACGTGGTATGTACCAGATGATCGGTCGCAGGCGCGGACTTCTTAACTATCTTCAGAATGTTGATATTGACAGATATCGTGCAATCGTTGAGAAGCTTGGCTTAAGAAGATAATAGTTTTTGGATGTTAAAGACGGTTGGCAGCAGAAAAAATGCTGCCATCCGTTTTTGCATATATGAAAAAATGGGATGAAGGCCGTTCGCGAGACCACTGAAGAGAATATTGCAAAAATACTTTCTTCAGTGTTTTCGGGAGGCCGGATTCCGCAAGAAGCCGTTATAAGGCAGAAGGAGGAAAAATGTTTAAGACTTACAGTATTGAAGTAGGCGGCAGGACACTTTCCGTTGATATCGGAAGAGTATCTGCCCAGGCAAACGGAGCAGCATTCATGCATTATGGGGACACAACAGTGCTTTCAACAGCAACTGCATCTGAAAAGCCCCGTGACGGTATCGATTTCTTCCCGCTTTCAGTTGAGTACGAGGAGAAGTATTATGCAGTAGGCAAGATGCCCGGCGGATTCAACAAGCGTGAGGGCAAGGCTTCTGAGAATGCGGTACTTACAAGCCGTGTCATCGACCGCCCCATGAGACCTTTATTCCCTAAGGATTACAGAAATGATGTTACCCTTAACAACCTTGTAATGAGCGTTGATCCCACATGCAGGCCCGAGCTTGTGGCTATGCTGGGCTCAGCTATCGCAACATGCATTTCCGATATTCCTTTCGATGGCCCCTGTGCAATGACACAGGTTGGCATGGATGAGAATGGCGAGTTCATCATCAACCCCGGTCAGGAAGCATGGAACAAGGGCGACTTAAAGCTTACCGTTGCATCCACCTCACAGAAGGTAATAATGATCGAGGCAGGTGCAAACGAGATTCCTGAGTCAAGGATGCTCGAGGCTATCTATATGGCTCATGATCAGAACCAGAAGCTTATCGAGTGGATCAAGGGAATCGTTGCAGAGGTTGGTAAGGAAAAGCACGAGTACACAAGCTGTGCTATACCCGAAGAGCTTTTTGCTGCGATCAAAGAGGTTGAGCCTCCTGCAGATATGGAAGTTCTTATGTTCTCACCTGAGAAGCAGGAAAGAGAAGCTCGTATCAGAAATCTCAAGGATACACTTGCAGAGAAGTTTGCAGACAAGGAAGAGTGGCGTCCTCTTATCGATGAGGCTGTTTACCAGTACGAGAAGAAGACTGTTCGTAAGATGATCCTCAAGGATCACAAGCGTCCTGACGGAAGAGAGCTGACACAGATCAGACCTCTTGCCGCTGAGGTTGATATCATCCCCAGAGTACATGGTTCTGCTATGTTCACCAGAGGACAGACTCAGATCTGTGATGTCATCACCCTGGCTCCTCTTTCAGAGGTTCAGAAGGTTGAGGGTCTTGACGAATTCGTAAAGAACAAGAGATATATCCATCAGTACAATTTCCCTGCATATTCTGTAGGTGAGACAAAGGTATCAAGAGGACCCGGACGCCGTGAGATCGGCCATGGTGCACTTGCTGAGCGTGCCCTGCTTCCGGTACTTCCTTCAGAGGAAGAGTTCCCTTATGCAATAAGGGCAGTGTCCGAGACATTTGAGTCTAACGGTTCCACATCAATGGCTTCTACCTGCGCATCCTGTATGTCA
>JAILDD010000250.1 GCA_024689605.1 Lachnospiraceae bacterium | reverse complement strand
GAAAGGTTTTGATCCTGCACTTTCCCACTGGGTATGTAAGGGCTGTGGCGAAATGCTGATAAATCCTGCTTCCGAGGATGATTCAAATATAATCTGGATATGTGATGGCTGCGGTGCAACCCTTAATGATCAGGAAGGGTTCAGCACTGATGAGGTTGAATGGAAATGCAGGGAATGCGGGTATGTAAATAAAACAGATGAAAGTGAAGTCTATCTGTCAGAGGATGAGTATGCTACAGATCTGTTAAATCCATATAAGGGTCTGTCTGATGAGGAAGTGCTGAGACTATCCTGCTATCAGGAAGTCAGGAATTTAGAAGGCAGCGACCATGTTGTAGTGGTGGATCCGGAGACAGATGAGCATTATGTAAAAAAATACCTTGGGTTCTACGACCGCAGTGTCTTTGATCATTTAATGGCACATCCTATAGCCCATATTCCAATGATCAAAGATGTAATGGAGTCGGAAAATTGTCTGATCGTTATAGAGGAGTATATTAAGGGCAGGACGGTAGCAGAACTTCTTGATGCCGGAAGCCTTGATACAGAAAAAGCTCTTTCGATAGCTTTGCAGCTATGCCATATTCTTATGGAACTGCATTCCCTTGATAAGCCAATTGTGCACAGGGATATCAAGCCTTCGAATGTGATAGTGACTGATGACTGTGAAGTATACCTGATAGACATCAATGCATCAAAATGGATCAACAAGGATGCGGTGGAAGACACGAGGCTAATAGGGACACAGTATTATGCGGCACCGGAGCAGTATGGCTTCGGTTTCCGGGCTTCAACTGACAGGACAGATATTTATTCCTTAGGGGTACTTCTGAATAAAATGCTGACAGGGAAATACCCTAAGGAAGAAATGGCCCCGGAGCCTTTTGGTCATATAATTAAAAAGTGTATAAGTTTTGAGCAGGCCGACAGATATGATGCGGCCGGATTATATGAGGAGCTGAAAAGTGTGCTGATATAACTGCATACTCTTTCCGGCAGGGGAATAGGAAAATGAAAGAAAAACAAAGAGAGTATTATCTGGATCTGATCCGTATTGTGGCAATTATGGCGGTTATAGCTATACATACGGAACTGGGTGAATTATATATGCAGATGCCGGTGGGCAGCTTTTCATATTACGTCTGTATGTTTTTTTCCATGCTGATCTCATTTTCGCCGCCTGTCTTTTTTATGGTTTCCGGTGCTCTTCTCATGGACAGGGAAGAAAGTATTGCCACGATATGGAAAAAAAGGATACTCAGGATATTCATAGACCTTTTGGTAATATCCCTTTTATACTTTTTGCTGGATATAAAAACCGGTAGATGCGAGGCTGATCCTATGGCCTTTATACTTAATCTTTTCTCAAAGCCCTGCATCACGCCGCTCTGGTATCTTTATGCTTACCTTTCGTTTCTGATATGCCTTCCTTTTCTAAGGGGCATGGCAAGGGCAATGAACGAAATTACCGGGAAATACCTTTTTGTGCTGGGGATAATTCTGGTCAGTGTTTTGCCTGAACTGCAGAGAACTCTGTTAAAGGATTTTAACCTGCAGGCAGACCTGCGCTGGGACTGGCTGCTTTCGAATGTAGTGCTTTTTCCGATGCTTGGTTATGTGATACATAAAAAGATATCTATGTCAAAAATAAAAATATACCTTCCAATACTCTGCATTGTAGATGTTATATGGTTAATATATCAGACCTATGTTGCCACAGCCGCAAGTGCTGCAGCGGGCCAGAGCCTTATAAGTGATGGTTACCGTGGAAGCTGTGCACTGCTTAATGCCGTAACGGTATTTATGCTGTTTAAATTCATACAGGAAAAAGGAATACTGAAAAAGGGTGCGGAGGTCTTTTCGGAAATCGGAGGATGTGTTTTTGGCATTTATCTTTTCCACGGATTTTTCCTGGACCGTATCCGTCTTGTGGGAAAATTCAGGGAACTGCTGTTTTCACCATTTGACGGACTGATCATGCTGTTTCCTTCATTTCTGTGGATACTGATAGTGTTCACTGCAGTGGGATTTGGAGTGTGGATCATACGGAGGATTCCCGTAATAAGAAAGTTCCTATAGGATTCTGTCATATTGTTTCGGGCTATCCTGAATAGTTACATAAATATTTATCGTAAGAGGTGAGCTTTCATGACTGAGAAACCTACGTATGAGCTTCAGGAACAACTTGATAAAATGAGGCCTGAAGATCTGCCCAATTATTTTAAGAATAACAAAAAAGACATAAGGGATGACGGGAAAGCTTTCAGCTATTTTATGAAAGATACTATAAAGGATAAGGGCTTTTTCCTAAAGGATGTCTACTCATCGGCGGGATTGTCTGAGACATACGGCAGTAAGATCATCTCGCAGGAGAAACATACAAAAAAAAGAGATCATATAATCAGACTATGTGTGGCCGGACATTTTAACCTTATGGAAACTAACCGTGCGCTGAAGCTATATGGTATGAACGAGTTATATCCTAAGAATTCCAGGGATGCATGCATAATAGTTGCTATCAACAACCGCATTTTCAATCTTGCAAAGATAGACGACAGCCTGGAGGAACAGGGGCTGGAGAAGTTGTCGACTGAAGAGTAGCTCATAATAGGGTAAAGCTATGAGGAGCGAAAATTCGGAGAGGAAAAAGTAAGCACATGGATTCTCAGAATATGTACAGCGGATATGACCCACGGATAACTGCTGAAATTGAAGAAAAATATCGCAGAGCAGTTGCACTATACAACAAGGAGGGCTTCAGGAATCTTGAAAAAGCAAGGAAGCTTTTCAGGGAAATAGGCCCGTATAAGGATGCGCCGGAGTATCTGAATAACTGTGAGATAATCTACGAAGAGGCGGAGGGACCGTACAAGGCAAGACGTATTTCGAAATGGATCAAGACTGTCATTGAGGTTTTGCTGCATTCGGCTAACATGTTTATTTGGGCCTTTATGGTCATAGTATATATGGTTGAGGAGGAGAATGACCGGGCTCTTTTCGTTTTTATGTGCTCAATTGCATTTTTCAGCTTTATGAAGCTTTTGTTCAATATCGTATTTCTGCTTCCCCCTATGGACGAGGTCGAGGATTCGATTCCCGGCATTAGCATGATAGGAAAGGGAAACTGGGCAGTACAGACTTTTGTGAGGCTCTTGATACAGTTTATA
>JAILDD010000240.1 GCA_024689605.1 Lachnospiraceae bacterium | reverse complement strand
GCACCGCTGTGTATTATTGGTAATCACGAAAAAATAGCACTACACTTACCACGGCGAAGTGCTATTTTTTATTTCTGCATAAAGAAATAATTGCTACAATAAGTAAACCCAATGTAAATATTTCCATCGCACTCAATAGCCGTCACCTCCTCATTTTAGTCGGTGAGGCATAGCACCCTCGGCTGTCCGGTTGATACAATTATTAAACGAAAAGTAACTGTTCCCAATAGCTTCTAACAGCTCCAAATAATAATAAATAGTACCAAAAGGAAAGCTTTAAAGAATCAACCTGAAAACAGAAAAAAGCGACACATGATCCATTCACTAAGAACTTTACAGTGCCGCTATTATAACATAAATCCATTCAATTTTCAATCAGGCCGGCTTACCCGTCCAATCCCTAACACAGGTTCCGGAACTGACCGTACATTTATCACTGTGCCAGCATCTCTATACCCTTACGGATACGGGCCAGTGACTCTTCCTTCCCCAGCACTTCCATTATCTCCGTTGCACCTGCGGGTGTCATCTGCTTTCCTGACACTGCAGTACGTATAGGCCAGAGAACATAGCCGTTCTTATATCCCTTATCAGCCACATACTGCTGTATCATCTGATAAAGGGCATCATTTGAATAATCCTCCTGTGCCTCAAGCAACGGCAGTATATCCTTAAGCACTTCCAGTGAAGACTCCTTTGATGTCTTCATCTTCTTGTGGCAGTACATCTCCGTATCATATTCCGGAAGCTCGTTGAAGAAATCAACCAGCCCTTCAATGTCCGGGAATATCTCTATCCTGGTCTTTACCATCGCACCTATCTTATCCCTGTCGAGGCCGGGCTTAAGATATTTCTCAAGATAAGGTCCAGCAAGCTCCTTGAACCTTTCATCGTCCATTGCCTTGATGTATTCGCCGTTCATCCACTTTAATTTTGTATAGTCAAATACTGACGGAGACTTGTTTATCTTTTTATAATCAAATTCCTTGACCAGCTCGTCCAGCGAGAATATCTCCCTGTCACCCTCAGGAGCCCAGCCGAGCAATGCAACAAAGTTTACAATACATTCTTCAAGGAAACCCTGCTCGATAAGGTCTTCAAATGATGAATGTCCGCTTCTCTTTGAGAGCTTCTTATGCTCCTCGTCCGTAATGAGGGGACAATGAACATATACGGGCACATCCCAGCCGAAGGCATCATAAAGACGATTGTACTTGGGCGATGAGCTTAAATATTCATTTCCCCTTACCACATGGGTAATGCCCATCAGATGATCATCCACCACATTTGCAAAATTGTATGTAGGGAAACCGTCAGACTTTATAAGTATCATGTCGTCCAGTTCCGAATTATCTACAGAAATATCGCCGTATATCTCATCATGAAATGTAGTCTGTCCTTCCCTGGGATTGTTCTGCCTGATGACATAGGGCTTACCGGCCGAAAGATTAGCTTCCACTTCCTCTTTTGAAAGCCCCAGGCAATGCTTGTCATAAATGGTTATTACCTTATCATCCTCGCCTATGGATGTCTTGAGGGTTGCCAGCCTTTCCTTGTCACAGAAGCAGTAATATGCCTCTCCCTTTTCGATAAGCTTCTTTGCATACTCGAGGTAAAGCCCCTTTGCCTGACGCTCACTCTGCACATAAGGACCAACCTCACCGCCTACATCCGGTCCTTCATCATGGGAAAGTCCGGTCTGTTCCAGCGTCCTGTTTATTATATCAACAGCCCCCTCCATCTCACGCTCCTGGTCGGTATCCTCTATACGAAGGATAAAGTCACCATCCTCATGCTTGGCAATAAGGTATGAGTAAAGTGCGGTCCTTAAGTTTCCTACATGCATCCTTCCTGTCGGGCTGGGTGCAAATCGCGTTCTTATCTTCATTTCTTCCCTTTCTGCCGCTTTTATGCGGCCTTATGATTTTATATCTGAGTTATTTTTTATAATCTGTCTGCTATGATAATCTTTATGTTTTTCACGCATATACTCTCAGCTCATCGATGGATGCAGCCAATTCGTACATATCAGGAAATTCATTTCTCAGACGCAGCATCATACGCCTGCAGTATGACATCCGTTCACCCAGATTGAATTTAAGCAGATTCTTGTGGCCCCAGAAATGAGTGAACAGTTTCTGTTCCCTGAGCGCATCCATATTATCACAAAAAGAATAAATATTCATCTGCTCCGCCACAGCGCACATGGGCAGTATCCTCTGTTCCGCAAAAACCATGTGACAGAGATTGTCGCCATCAGATATGCTTTTCCGCATGAATTCCATGGAATGTTCGACATAAAGGTTCTTGAAATCGTTGTCCTTTATAAAAAGCAACGCAGTATTTGCAGGTCTGACCGTAAAATCCCACTCACTTGGAAACTCATATCCATCCTGCATCCTGAAGAGATGGGGATCAGGATATGTTGAATCAGTAATATCTTCCCTGTGTATCACTGCAATATCGGTTGTATCCCTGTCGAAAGCATAATCAAGATTTTTCCAGATAATAAGATCCGTATCGATCATCACGGAGGGCATCTGCTCTCTTCTCAGTGCCTCAAGCTTTCCGGCAGCCCAAAACATCTGCGGATCGATACCACCAGGCACAGTAAGCATTTCCGTGCCATTCTTAAAACATGTGTCAACTGACAGACTCTCCAGATAATCAAGTGCAGCCTTATCCGCATACATCTTAGCGGGGCCATTACTCTTCTGGTATGAAGCTACTGACAAGATCAGCATCAACAGTTCATAGTCCTGCATCACAACCGTGGTTGCGCCGGTTGTTTTTCCCGGTGCTGTCCATAACGAGTAAAATCCATTCATATCAGATCCAGTCCGTATCCCATCTCTGCAATAAGTCTGAAGGAAGGTTCAAGCCCAGCCTTCGGTATGAAGCTTAAGCGGCTCTTTGCCGGCCGGCTTCCGTTGCATAATGCAGCATTTGAATCATTAATGAAACAGTTCCCCTGTTTATTATCATTTCCAAAGAGCTGTCCGCCTTCTGTGGCTTCGTATCCGCAGTAACTTCCGCCTGCAAAGCCCCGTGAAAAGCTCCCCCGTACATAGGAACCACTCTGAAAGCTCCCTGAAAGCCTGTATTCACCGCTGTAACTACCACCGGAATAACTGCCTGACAGCCTGTACATCTGCGCACGATAGCTGCCTCCCACAAAGCTTCCTGTCAGAGCCAACCCTGCAGACATTCCAAAGGACCCGAACAGCCAGCTGTAACTTCCTATATTGAAGCTTCCCGCAAAGAAATTACCGAAGCCCCAAAAATTATAGCTGCCTCCCACCAGACGATAGCTTCCCTGCAAAAACTGCTCCAGCCTATACTGGCCGCCTAAAAAGCTGCCGGTAAAATAACTTCCGGCCGTCCATTTATATGTGCTGTAGCTTCCCAAGGCATATTCCCATTCCCAATTGTGGGAAAATACATAACTTCCAAATGAATAGGAACCTGTCGTATACGACCCTATCATAAAAGCCGCGAAAGAATAGCTTCCCGCCGTATAACTGCCATAGGAATAGCTCCCCTGCATAAATGAGCTTATATTATAACTTCCGGATGAAAAGCTGCCTGAAATGTAACTTCCCATACCGAAGAAACCGGTGTTATAGCTTCCTGCCATATAGCTTCCGTCTGCTGTGCTGACCGGGCTGTACTTTCCAAATTTATAAAGTGCAGGACTATAGCTTGCATTAAAGCTAACGCCCCTTCCGTTATACTCGTCATAATCGGAAGCATCAACAACAACGTTTTTGTGGCTCACAAAGCAGATATTCTCAGGCCTCCTGACAGGACATCCGTTGTAATACATATCAAATAAGGCACCGTCATTTTCAACCGCAAAAAGAATGGCACGAAGCCTTCCTTTTGAAGCCTGCAGCTTTACATATACAGGCATACCTTCGCCCTTGTTCAGAAAGGAAACAGCCCTCTCCTGATCGCAGTGCAGCATGAAACCGCCGTCAGGCAGACGCTGTGATAATTTCTTGTTGAATTCACCGTTCCAGACTACGTATACGGAAAAAGCAGACAGATCCGAACTGTAATTTTCGTACATAAAGAAAGCATAGCCAGAATGAAATGCCGCAAGATGGTTTATTCTGTTGTCAAATGTCTGGATGGACTCGTCCTTACGACGGTCAAGCCAGCCAAAAACTTTTGACATATAAACTCTTTCTTTGGGATTAAATCGCAAAATTTTCGACACAACCCCAAAATACAATATTCTGATTAATTATAATGGTTTATTGTATGATTTACAAGATTTGTATTGTATAAATCAGCTCTTTCCTGTCGTTCCGAAGCCCCCCCTGTCAGTGCCGTCAAGATGGTATGCTTCCTCAAACTCTATCTTTGGCTGATTTTCCATAATCCGGAACTGGCATACACGATCATTCACATGGATATCCGTATCCCTTACGGCAAGAGCAGGCATGAACCACTGGTCATTATCACCGCAGTAGGAAGAATCCACGACGCCGCAGTGATTTGTCTGTATTATACCGAAATTCTTAAAAGTAGAGCTTCTGGGAACAATATGCGCCTCATATCCTTCAGGAAGCTGCATAGCCACTCCCAGCGGAATCAGTTTCCACTCACCTTTTTTCATGCTTATCTCCTCTGCACAGCGAAGGTCTATCCAGTCGGACTTACCGTCTATGTATCTAAGCTTTTCAATCTTATCCGTGAAATATTTGATTTTTATGTTCATAGTGACTCCCTTTTATTAAAACTTGGCCGGTAACTTCCAGCCAGATATTGCGTCGCCGGTAAAAATACAAGCTATTGTAAACAAGTCTTATCGCACAAAAGGACATCCGTTACGGATGTCCTTAGTTATCATATTACTGTTCAGGCCTTAACCTCAGTCTCCGGGCCGTCATTTTTCTGCAGCCCATCATCTCTTTTATTCTTCGCTTTCCTGAGACCGAAGCCTATAAAGAAAGCAGCAACTATAGCTGTGATATAAACAAGGTACGTTACCAGATATGACAGAAAACCATCCGGCGAAAACAAAAATAACATCAGTTTATCCATTTTTAAGAATCCCTTCCATGAGTTGTTTCTCCCCCAACTCAGTTAGATTTTATCATCGTACCGCATAAGCGTCAATATATCCGGATCAAATCTTTTCCCAAAAATCTGATACCATCAAAAATCATCCGTCAGCACCGCATTATTATCTGCCGCAGATGTTGCCAGACGGTCACATCTCTCGTTATAAACATTACCGTCGTGCCCCTTTACCCAGTTCCATTTTATCTTATGAGGCTCGGCGGCTTTAAGTAGCCGTTCCCATAGATCCACATTCTTTACCGCTTCTTTGTTGCTCTTTTTCCAGCCGCGCTTTATCCAGCCGCCTATCCAGTTCTGGTTAAAGGCATCAGTCAGATACTTAGAGTCTGAGTAAAGCTCAACTTCACAAGAACGGTTAAGAGTCTCCAGTGCCACAATAGCAGCCATCAGTTCCATACGATTATTTGTAGTCTTTTTATAACCTGCGGAAAGCTCCTTCTCGTGAATCTCACCCTTTGAATCAGTAAAACTGATAACCGCTCCGTATCCACCGGGGCCATCGGGATTCCCTCTGGCAGCACCGTCTGTATATATCATTACTTTTGGCATATATCCCCTTTCCTCATCCCCAGTTGCCTGATGATTCAAATCTTCCGGCCCGTTCCGACGCCTTTTGCGTAATTTCAGCAGGGTATCCCATTATTTCTATAAGCCTTATAGCATTCCTTGTTGCCGCCGGTCCTTCACAGAGCTTATAGCTGAAGTTCACATCATCATTATTCATATCCTCGCTGAAATGATAATTTTTATACTCATCCTTAAGAATTTCCGTAAGCTCCCTGTCGTGGGTAGCAGCCATTGCAAAAATACCATTGTCCTTAATATATTTCAGTATCTCAGCCGATGCAGCAATCCTTTCAACGGTATTTGTCCCTTTTAGCACTTCGTCTATGAAGCATGCTATGGAAATCTCTGACACAGTATTCTTTGCATCCAGTATCCTCTTAAGCGCTTTTATCTCCGCCAGGAAAAAACTGTCCCCGGCCAAAAGGTCATCAGAAAGAGACATTGAGCTGTATATACGGTGATATGAGGTAGTAAAACTGTCTGCACAGGCAAAACACAAGGTTTCAGACAAAATCATATTGACAGCAACAGTCTTTAGAAATGTGGATTTGCCTGAAGCATTTGAGCCTGTAAGAAGCATGTTCCCCGAAAGCGAATAACTGTTTTTCACAGGGTTCTTTATAAGGGGATGATAAATGTTTTCAGCACATTCCGCGCCGAAAAAAACAGGCACACACACATCCTCGCAGGCATCCTTAAATGATGCAGCCGCAGCCAGCATCTCAAAATATCCCAGGGTAAAGTGGATCTTATCAGCCTCATCCTTATTCTTTAAAAGTTCCCTTCCGGCTTTCTCAAACACAATCAGGTCCAGATGCAGGATCATGTATACATAGTCCTTTACCAGTCCTAACGGAGATGCCGCTCCGGCATCGCCGGCAGTTATCAGCGTCACACAGGTTCGGAATGTCCCCATACGATCATATGAATTCTTAAGGCAGTCTATTTCCGGTGTAAACAGTTTCTTTGAGTGCTCATCAGGAAACATCCTGTCCAGATTCTTTATAAACAATCCTGTGCTTTTCTGCTCCCTCATCACGATACGTACTACAGAAAGCAAAGGCATGATCGTAGGTTTTACTTTAAAATACCATGCCATGTTGAATATTAACGCTAACGGGAAAAGAACCAGTCCGAAATGCAGGTCGATGAACATAACTGCAAAACCTGCAGCAAATATGAGCGGCGCCAGTATATGCAGGCTGCCTTTGGCATGCTTCCCCGCATTCTTAGTCTGTTCTTCCATATCAGACATAACAGCACTGAAGGAATACTTTTTTTCCTTTCCGCTAAGTGCAGCCAGAAACTGCAGCTGCTCACGCTCTTCCTGATGTTCGGAAAAATACCTTATCATATCACTGCGCCGACTTATCTCGCTCTCATCCAGCAAAGGGGACCTCAGCACGTGGTAAAGCACTTCCTCGCCGGCAGAGGAATATGTTACATTGGCTCTGGCAAAAAGCCTGTTCATATCAAGGTCATTCCATGTGATATCATCAAGCACATATCCGTCTGCATGAGTCTGATGGAAATTTTTTATGTTCTGCATCCGGTCCGCAGAAATACCTGCAGTGTTAAAAACGCCGTAACTTTCATGAATTTCTTCTTTTATTTTTTTTTCCTGACGGCTGCGCTCTCTGAGACCGAGCAGAATAAATATGACTACAAATGCCGCAAAAGCGGCAAGAAAAACTATTGTTGCATTATCCATTTCAGATATCCTTAAAATCAGGGCCGAAGCTTTCAGGCAGAAGTTCCTCCAGTGAAAACTCCCTGTATTCAAAATCTTTACCTGCTACAACTATGATCATCTCAGAAGGGTCCGAGAACTCACGAAGCACTTGTCTGCACACACCGCAGGGGAATGCCATTCCCATATTGTCTCCTGAGCCGCCGGCTATGGCAATAGCCTTAAATCTTCTTTTACCTTCGCTGACCGCTTTGAATACCGCCGTCCGCTCTGCACAGTTTGTTGCGCCGTATGACGCATTTTCCACATTACATCCTGTATAGACACTTCCGTCCTCACACAATAAAGCGGCCCCAACCTGATAGTCCGAATAAGGCGCATAGGAGAATTTTCTTGCTTCATAAGCTTTTGATATCAGGTCATTCCGGGTATTTTCATCAAGCATCATCATTCTTTCATCCCTGCCTTTTCATCCTGCATTTCCCTGACTGCACGTTCAGCTAAATCTTCCACACTAAGATCCCTGTCTTTTTCGTAAAATGCCACGCCTATTGCCGCTGACACTTTTTCCCAGGGCTGCAGTGCAGCATCCTTACTTAACTTATCGAGTCTTGCCCGCAGTTCTGCAACAAGTTCTTTGCTTTTCCTTAGGTCATCTCCCTTAAGCACCACCATAAACTCATCACCGCCTACCTTGAACACCGGTGAATGCTCAAATACATGACAAACGATAAAGCAGAGCTTCCTTATTGCATGGTTTCCGTTATCATATCCATAAGTTTCATTTATCGCCTTAGTGCCGTTCATATTTATTGCGGCAAGGCCGAACTCTGCCTTTTCATTCTGGACCTCCAGTGCCAGTTTCTTAATTTCGTCGTCAAAGGCGTTCCTGTTCCTTATCCCTGTCAGCATATCTTTATAGCCCTGGCCGCCTGCTTTCCTTATCTGGGCTTTGGTATCAGACAGCACCTGGGAAGTGTACTGCAAGCTCTTGATCTGCTTTTCAACCTCCCTTATCATATTGCTGAAGGAGGCCGAAAGATCAGTAATCTCATCATTTCCTTTGATACTTTCATCTATACTGTAGGCTACTCTCGACTCCCTTGACTTTGTGTAATCCCTGACATGTCCCGCCAGCTGTTCTATCCTTTCCGTAACGGTCCTGCTTATTACCTCGATTATTGCAAACGTTGCAACCAGGTAAATCAGTGCAATTATTGCAATCTGCTTAAGGGTATCCTCAAGAATCTCCTTGTTAACCCTGTCAACCTCTATCTCCGTAGCAATAAGCCCCATCTTCTGTCCGTTGATTATCAGGGGCGTGTAACAGCAGTATGTATGGCCATAAGAATTATTGAACTCCTTAAAGCCGTCCTGCTTTTCCCCCGTTTCCCAGGTCTTCCACATTATCGAATAATCTTCAGGGCCGTTATAATATGTATCACCAAGATACATGATCCCGTCCATTGCCGGATCCGGCTGTTCACCCTCTTCAAGGTGATCATTCGGTGTAGTACGCTCACCGTCTATCATATACATTACCTCATGATTTTCCTCATCCATCACGAGATAATATGTATAAGGCATATCAAAAGCCTTTCTGGCATCTTCGAATGCCAAGAGCCAGTACATATGGTAATACCTGTAGTATTCAAGCTGAAGCTCTGTCTCAACATCCGCAAAATCAACATCCCTGCCTAAAACCTTGCCGGGATATGAGTCAATTATCATCCGTTCAGCGGAAATCTGATACGGAAGAGATTCATCCTCATCTATAGGAAGATTAAACTCCTTATAATGCTCAAGGTAAAAATTCTGATATGCGATAAAACGTTCCCCATCGCGGACCATAAGTTCTGCAAGATACTCACCAACAGCCCTGACATTTATTTCACACTGCCTCTTATAGCTGCTCATCTGAATGGAATAGATCAGAATTCCCATAAGCGATAAAGTAACAATAGTAAAAGCAAGGAATACGGCTATGATCCTATTGCTGATGCTTTGTTTCCCCCCCATAGAAGCATTACCCCCATAAAATTTATTCGTATTATATCACTTTTTCACATTTTTTTCCATACTGACGCCGGCCTGAATTATTAACCGAAATATTCCAAAAATATGATAAAATCTTATCCGTAGTATGTTTATCTGCAAGCAAATGTTCCGTTCGGCCCGAGGCATATACCGTCACGCCGTACCGGTAAATTAATAATTCAAGATCATGGAAGAAAACAAAGAAAACAATTTCACGGGCCTTAAGGCCGCTAATATCTCCTATTCATACCGAAGTCACAAGGTACTCAAAAGTATTACATTTGAGCTTCCCAAAGGGAAAGCCGCAGCGCTTCTTGGTGCCAACGGCAGCGGAAAATCCACGCTCCTGTCCATACTTTCCGGAATACGTAAATCCGGCCTTCCCGATGACGGCAGCATACCTTTTTATTCATACACTGAAGAAGGACACACAGCAGATCTTTTCAGGGACAGAAAAAGCTGTTCACGCATCATTTCGTACGTCCCTCAGGATGATCCCCTGATGCCTGAGCTGTCTGTAAAAGATAACCTGCTGTTATGGTACAGTGGCTCAAAGGCCGGATTCGGTTCTGCATTGCAGAGCCCTGCTATTGCAGCACTGGATATCTCACCGTTTATGAATAAACCCGTCAGGGCTCTTTCCGGTGGTATGAGAAAGAGAGTCAGCCTTGCGGCTGCGCTTATAAACGAACCGGAAGTCCTGCTCCTGGACGAACCCGCATCCGCTTTAGACTTAAGTTTTAAGGCTGAACTGCGTAACTATCTCCGGAAACTGCGTGAAAACGGAACCACACTTCTTATCAGCACTCATGATGAAGAAGACCTTGACATCTGCGACATTGCCTTCTTACTGAAAAACGGAACGCTGTCTTCCATATCACCGGCCTTAAGAGGCGAAGATTTATTGAAGCTGATACGATGAAACATGTTGTCAAAAACTACAAAATCGCATTACCTGCAATAATAGTCCTTATCCTCGCCATGGCTGCAACGACCCTGCTGATCATAAACTCGGCACGTTTTCGGGTACTGGTGGCAATGTATGATGCTCTTAATACAGAGCTTATTGAAAACTGCCTTTCCGCTCCGCTGACAGCAGATTCCGGATTTGTAATAAGTTCTTTAAAATGTGATGCACTGCCTGACGATTCTTTTTTTTCCGGTGCAGGATTAAAACTCTCTGCCATGGCCGATACCGAAAAGCAGATGCTTGACATGAAACTTACGCCCACTTTTCTCATCTATGCGGCTCCTTCGGTATGTATAAGGCAGCGGAACGATGTGCTGGGATTATCCTCCCCCGAATTATATGATAAAGAGTTTGTTTTTAATAGCGCACACCCATTTAATGGGTATGAAGATTCAGCACTCCGGGAAATAACCGGCACTGACCTGCCTGACTGTTACAAAAATATTTCTGCTGATCTTCTGAAATATCCGTCAGAAATAAAAAATACATACTCAAAAAAAGAGCTGCAAAGGAAAGTCCTCGAATCTGACATAAAAAAGACAGCAGGATATGCCCCTTTGACTACACCGGATGAACACGAATACGTATGCGAAAGCTACGATATCCGTTTCACCACCGGCGCAACTGTTACTGTCTATATTGACAAGGCCGGAAAGCTGCGCTGCATGAATTACGGCTGTACAACAATTTATCTGTGCGGCTCGATAAATGTAACGGATGAATTCTGCCTGATAACTGACCAATATCCATTAGCTGCTGAAAGCATTATTCCACCCGGCACGCAAGGTGCCAATCCTCCTGCCCTTCAGCAGCTTCCGGATAACATGATGCTTACAGTGGCAGTACATGGCACATCTGAAAATTATAAACAGAACCGTTTCAGCATCGGCAAAGAGTTCACTATTGATGCAGATACCGTTGAGATCACTCTGTTTTCCGGGAATAATGAGGTATTATATATAAAAGGAAATGCCACTTTCGCTTTATCGCAAGATGATACCCCCATATGCGAAGATCTTCCCGACGAAGATCTGTACAGCATGAGCCAAAGCGACATACAGAATGCCATGAGAAAAATATACGGAAACCTTCAGAATAATCAGCTTACTAAACTTATAATAACAGCTTCGGACAGTCCTGAAAATTAATATGTTTTTTAGCTATCTTAAGATCAATTTCAAAAAATCATTGCATACCCTGCCGGCACTCTTTGCCGGAGGCCTGTTTCTTGCGCTTTTGATCGGTAGCTGCGCTGTCGCAGCCTCTGCCGTACTTTATCGAAGCGAGCCCCTCATAAAGGCATCCGTAGCAGTTGTTCCCGGAGATATAAGCAACCGTTATATGGATATGGCTATTGACTATATCTCAAATATGTCATCAACCTCAATGGTGCTTGAATTTAAATTTATGGAAGCTGAAGAAGCAGACAGAGCTTTAAAGCAGGGATATGTGATAGCTGAGATGATCTTCCCGGAAGGAATGGTGGAAGGAATATTATACGGCGAAAATATACCTGCCATTATACGGATATCTGAGCCCGACAGCCTGTCTTCACTTTTTCTTTCGGAACTCATAAATGACGGCGTAACCCTGCTTTCCTCCGCACAGGCTGCCTCCTATACTGCCGCTACAGTATATTATTCCATGGATGCCGAAGAAGACCTTTCCGCTGCCTATGACAACATAGACCTTATAAATTTCGCCCATGTATCCGGCAGGGAAAACGTCTTTGACATCACAATGCTTATCCCCGGAAGCAGCGAAGGAATAAGTGTAAGTGAAGATCCTGAAGCTGCCGGCATATCCGGCGCAAAGTCGGTAGCACTTTATTATATTTCTTCCGGGTTCATACTTTTTGCACTGTTCTGGGGAAGCTGCATGACAGGACTTCTAAAATACCCCTCTTCATCCTTTATCTCCTGCCTCTTTGCCAAAGGCATGACCCCCGTAAAGTATGCGCTGGCACAGTTTCTGACTGCATCAACAGTTTTTTTTGTCATACTTGCTCCCGCCGGATGTATCATTGGCTGCACGCTTATAGAAGGCCTTTCACTGCCGGCGCTGCTAATATACATCCTTCTGCTGTCACTTTTTGTATCGGCATTTTCAGTATTTCTTCACGTAATTACAAAGAGCCCGTCACTTGCAGTACTGCTCCAGTTTGTACTGAGCACAGCCATGCTCCTTTTAGCCGGCGGAATAATACCTTCTGCTTTTCTGCCTGAAGGAATTGACGTTTTCGGCAGGCTTCTGCCCGCTGCCTATTTACAAAGCAGCCTGCTGGGAATATTCCTTAACATAAGCACCGTCACAGACGCAAGAGTACTCATATGGACTTTAGTACTGCTGCTTGCATCTTATGCAGTACTGAAATTTCGTCATATAAGGGGGACACTGTAATGAGATTTTCCAGATTATTATTCATGTCCGTCAAGAGAACGCTGATGTCCCCGATACTTGTACTGCTCCTGTTTTCTTTTCCAATCATAACGCTTATAGCAGGTATATACAGCCGGATTTCAGAGGGAAGCAGCGCTGAAAAAAGGATACCTGTTGCATATTTTATTTACGACAGTGCCGAGGATTCTGACAATAAATCAAGTGCCAAAAAAACTGAAGCACGCTTTATCCCTTTAGACATTCCCGATTCCGGCAGCATGTATTCGTTCTATGAATGTGATTCTGAAGATATGCTTCGGGATGTAGTATTAAGCGGAAAAGCCGAGTGCGGATACCTGATCCCTTCGGATATATTTGCCACACTCGCTTCTGGTGATACTAAGATGAAAATTCAGGTATATATTTCCCCGGCCTCAACACAGACTTACATAGTCAACGAAACTGTATATGCTGAAATTTTCAGGGATCTCGCCCCCCTTCTTTTGCGAAACTATATCTTCGAATATTCCGCAATAAAAGACAAAGCTGCCATGCTTGAAGGACACGAACTGAATGGTAAAATCTTTTCTGAAGAAACAATATATGAACTGTATGATGAATTCATGACAAACGGAAGCACCTTCTCCGTTGTGACGGATACTGCGGACAATAAATCCTATGCAGATGATAGAGACGCCACCGACGATCCATCCGCAGAAAATGAAAACAGCAGCAACGTATCAGCCGCATCCTTAAGAGGTCTTCTGTCCGTACTGATAATGCTCTTCGGTTTCTGCGGAGCACTGAAATATTTCAATCTGGCAGACAATCCCGTGCTGTCTTCCTTTAAAGTAAGGATCTGCACCATACTGAGTCCGGTACTGCTTTCTGCAGCCGTTTCCGAATTATGCCTCATATTATCATCACTGTTCGGAAACAAAAATGTGTATGCCTTATCTTCAGGAAATCCACTGCAGAAACTCTCATTCATATGCGGGAACAGAATCATTTCAGAATCACTCGGCCTCATACTGTTTATGTCACTTTGTGTCATTCTACTGTTGGTGCTTTCGTACCTGATTCCCGAAAGAAGCATTTTCTGTGCGTTCATGCCGGTATATCTCTTATCCGCATTGGTATTTACACCGGTATTCATCGACATACCTTCATTGATGCCGGTGTTCCGTTTTGTAAAATTCTTATTTCCCTCGGTGTGGTATATCTGATGTAACAGTTAAAAAAACAGCACCGCTTTTATTCCGCAAAAAGACCATGGCGTATGAAATCAACATATTCCGAATAAATCTCCCCCGGCGGACATATGATCACACCGCTGTCAGATCCTCCAAGAATTGCATTATAGATATGCAGATTATTCTTATTAACGCAGTCCGGATCGCTATCCGGCAGAACAAGCTTCCATGAATGCAGCAGCTGATGCCTTACACCTTTATACGGATGGCCGCCGTACTTAATATCGCCTGCCAGCGGATGACCTATTGACGATAGATGTGCCCTTATCTGATGCGACTTTCCCGTAATAAGTTCAACCTCAACCAGGGAGTAACCATCCTTCCGGATTAACACCTTATATCCGGTACTCACTGCATCTTTTTCCTCTCCGCTGTCCTTTATACGGACAACATTTCTTTCATGATCCTTGACCAGATAGCCCTTTAATAAGCCTTCTCCCTTAAGTTCACCCTCGGCTATTGCAAGATATTTTTTCCTGACCGAATGAGTTTTTATAAGATCGCTCATAAGGCGGCTTCCCGCATAAGTTTTTGCAGCCAGCAGAAGTCCCGAGGTATTCCTGTCCAGCCTGTTGCATACAGAAGGCATATAGGTACTCCCATTATTACCATACTGCTGTCTCAGTATATCATTTATACTAATCTGTCCTCTTTCAGACCCCTGGCTTAATATTCCGACCGGCTTATTTATAATAAGAACATCATCTGTTTCAAGGATTACTTGTAGCTTATAGCTGTTTTTGATCCTGTCCTGACCTGCTTTATCACTGTTCCGGACTGATTCAGCAGATGAAACAAGACAGCCTCTTTCATTAGCTCCCCCCCGCATCTTCTCGTATGTCTCGTCAGAAAAAAAGATCCGAACCCGGTCACCCGCTGACAGTATATTACTGCCGTCAGATTTTGCCCCGTTCAGATCTATATTCTTTTTCCTGAGCATCTTGTACAAAAAACCTGTGCCTGCCGCAGGCAGAAGCTTTTTAAGGTATTTATCCAGGCGCTGTCCGGCCTCATCGCATCTGATGACGATTTCTTTCATAATTCAGCTCCACGGTATCACAGTTTTGATACTGTACTCTATATATTCTGTTTGATCACAGCGATATCTGTGTCATAAGCTCCAATAGTTCCTGACTGTCATCGCTGTCATTGCTGCTCTGTGCAAGATGTTTTAATCTTGCGATAAATTTATCATTCTCTGTAGTTTTGTAAAACTTTATTTTCCTGCCTTTGAAACCGTTCTGTTCCATTAGAGTTTTCACGTGTTCTGCCGCAGCCTCCGCATCCGCTTTTTCATCAGAAAGAAGTGCTGCAATACCATCTTCATCAGCAGCAAGAGCAGCCACAGCAAAGGACTTGCTGTATCCCGTCATATATAGTTCATAAATTATATTTCCGCACCCGGTGCTTTCAATCTCATCATATAACCCATCTGCGGGAGTATAAGCCTTGGCCTTGTAAAACATTATGGCCGATATAAGTGTACGCGCCGCAGGAAGCATACCTAATACTGCAGCGATCGTCAGATAGTTGAACTTTGTCCCGGTAATAAATATACCTATCCCCAGGATTCCGAAGGATATACCAAACATTATCAGACATATGGCACAGTTCTTTTTCCAGCCGGCCTCCCAGTATCCTCTTGTTCCCTTAATATATTTGTTTTTTCTTTTATCTTTTTCCACCAATAATAACCTCTGTTTTTGATATACAGCTTTCCGTTTTTTCCCCCCTCAGTGCCGCACTTAATAAGCTCTGCATATAATACAGCATTCAAAAAAACATCCTTAGTATCATTTCATCCGGCAATACTTTGGTGGCAGCCCTGAACAGGTTCATGCCCGCACCGTAAACAGACACGTTTCTTCCTCTGTAAGCATCACAGTATGCCTGCAGCACAACCTCTTTTGCTTCAGCCATGAAAGGCTTTTTATAGTCTTTCATTTTTTCATATTTCTCAGCTCTGCCGATAAAGGGCGTGTCCACGCATCCCGGACATACCGCGGTCACAAAGATCCTCTTTTTTCTGAGTTCATGAAACAAAGCCTTTGAAAGCGAATATACATAGCTTTTCGATGCGGCATAAACCGCAAATCCCGGCTGTGGTAAAAAAGCTGCCGCGCTGGCCATATTTATTATGTGGGAGCCGCGTGACATATAAGGAAGACTGTCTGCTGTAAGCCTCGTTAACGCCACACAGTTTATATCAACCATAAGTTCATTTTCTTCCGGTAATAATCTTGCGAAATCTCCCATCAGACCAATTCCCGCATTATTTACCAAAAGCCTTATATCCGGTGCTGTATCCTGTATTTTCTTTATAAGTATCCCATATTCTTCAAGATTGCTTAAATCTGCGGAAATACACCTGCAGCTTTTGCTTATTCTTGAAGCAGTCTTGTAAAGCTTTCTCTTGTCCCGGCCCACAAGCCACAGCTCATCTATATCTTTGTCAAAACGCCCTGCATAATAGGCAAAATACCTGCCCATTCCTGAGCCTGAGCCTGTAACAATGGCAATTTTTAATCTCTTATTAACTTTTGCTGTCTTATTATTTCTGATCATTCTCTCACCGCATAAAAAAACATCCGTCCGGCATTAAGCATCATCATACGCTTAACTCCAGACGAATGCCCAACATATCAACCAGATCACTCCTCAGAATCAGGATCCAGATCCATACTGATAGGTGCTGTAGGTCCCATGCCCTGGTCATCCGGAAGATCCTCGTTATCCGCCGATTCTGCCCCTGCATTGTTGACAGCATCAAGGTTGGCCCGTATCTCATCCTGGGATTTTCTAAGAGCTTCCAGCAAATGGTTTGAATTTCTTGCAGTCTCATTTGCACAGTCTTCAATTATATTCTGCAGATTATTGAGTGAAGACCTGAGATATTTATCAAACTCAGAATAAACCGCATTCGCATAGTTATCAGCATCATTAACTATTGCCTCTGCTTCTTCGTTTGCACTCTTTATTATCTTCTGGGCATCCCTGTCAGCGTTTCCGATAATGATATTGGCATTTTCTTCCGCCCTCATCATTATCTCATTTTCACTTAGCATTTCCTTCGTCTTGGCCCTGACTGCATCAAGCATATCATCCGCCTGTTCCCGGGCTTCCTGACGTATACGGTCAGCCTCGTCACGGGCATCTGATATTATGTCTTCGCGCCTTGCATACACTTCCATGCATGCACTGACCTCTTCAGGTGTAGTCCTTCTCAGTTCATCAATAAGATCCTTAAGGTTATCTCTGTCAAGGATTACCTGATCCTGATGGAATAACGGACTCTTGCCCTCATCCACAACAGCATTCAGTTCATCTATTGCCTTCATTATACGCGACTTAGGTTTAGCCATTATCTTATCCTTCCCCTCGTATTATTTCCCTTTATCAGAAAATTTTGCATTAATCAGCGGCACTTCAAACTCGGGCACAAACTGTGAGATATCACCGCCGAAACTTATGATAGTCTTTACAGAAGAAGAACTCAGATATGAATACTCAAGACTGGTAGTCAGGAAGATGGTATCAACCTCGTCATCAGACAGCTTCCTGTTAGTCTGGGCAGTCTGAAGCTCATACTCAAAATCAGTGATTGCACGCAGGCCTCTGATTATAATATGAACATCCTTCTCCCGGCAATAATCAACAAGAAGACCACTAAAAGAATCAATTTCCACATTCTTGATATCTTTAGTGGCTTCCTTGAGTATTTTAACACGTTCATCAACTGAAAACAACGGAGATTTTGCATCATTGTTAAGGACGCTGACCGTAAGCTTGTCAAACATCCTTGATGCTCTCTTGATCACATCCAGATGCCCGAAGGTCATAGGATCAAAACTACCGGGATATATTGCCTGCTTCATTATTAAACTCTTTTCCGCAAAAATACATGCTTATTGGTTTTATAGACTTTCTCCTTGATGATATCAAACCCCAGGTCGTTTGCAAAGGAAAAATCACGTTCTTTTTTCTCTTCTATTATGATAATGGTATCTGAAGT
>JAILDD010000235.1 GCA_024689605.1 Lachnospiraceae bacterium | reverse complement strand
TTCATGAGCATTGTCTCCTTGGTATGAGGTGATTTTCGCAGATGACATTATACCAAAAGGGAGGTCAATGCTCTTTTTATTTGAATCTCCCGAAAATAAAGGCATTAGTAACAAAATAGGAGTGTCTGAGTTGACACTACCCAGGGGTGTAGGAGGGAGATAATTATGGAAGAGAAAAAAACATCAAAAGGCTGTTTGATAGTGTCGATCGTGTCGCTTGTTATAACGGGGCTGGAGATCCTGTCGGGGATCATGGTCTTTTTCAGCCTGGCATTTGCCGGGACAGGCAGCAGCCATACGGCAGTAACAAATGAGGCAGTTATAGGTCTTACAGGGATGGTGTTGTTTATAGCGGGATTCTTGATCATCGGTGCCATTGGCGGGCTGACGGGCTTAGTTGTAGCTATAATCGACCTGGTAAAAAAGCAGTACAAACTGATCTGGATGCCGATAATAAGCGTGGTACTGGGAATAGGTCCATGGATTTTCATACCGTTCTTCATGGCTGTCATGGATTCATTATATGGTTAAACGGCAATAAAGGTATGTTTTGCAGTAAGTGGCATTAGTATAAAAAATATACATAATAATACGAGGAAAAGCCATATGGAAATCAGTAATCTCCCTTTTAACTACGGTAACAAACAGATAGAGATCGATATAACCGAACGCATGAACAGGATCCTTGGAGATTCTGATGCTTTCGAGGAAAAGGAGATAATCAAAAAATATCTCAGGGAGATCTCGGACAATTTTCAGTTTATGGTCATAGGCGAAGCCGGTACCGGCAAAACATCCCTGCTTAAGGCATTGTTCGGCAGTGCTCCTTTTTTATCACACACCCAAAGAGATGAGATCATTGATTACAGATACGGTGATGAATATGCAGAATTCCAGATTACAGGATTCTGCAGAAGAATATTTAATCATATCGATATACTTAAGGGCATATCTATAATAGACACCTTTGGTGCCGATAAGGTCAATAACCCGGAAACTATGGATTTTATAAAGGAGAATGTAGATAAAAGCGATGTGCTTCTGGTCGTTTTGTCTGCTCAGAATCCCGGTAGCATGTCTGTCTGGAATGCGATAGAATCCACTGATCCGAAGAAAGTAGTCTTTATTGTTTCAAAGATTGATGAAGTGCCTGATATTCGCAAGACGGAAGTCCTTGAGAGAATAAACAGGTATATGGGAGAGGCGGGAATAGTTGCTCCTGTTTTCTGTACTTCTATTGTTGATTCCGAATGTTCCGAAATAGAACAGCTTAAAAGCTATATTGATGATGAGATCATTGCAAACAACGAGGGAATTTCAAAGCAGGATTCGAATTCTTTCTATATCAGAAAGATGTTCACAGAAATCAGGCAGTCATTTGATCTGCGTCGTTCCCAGTATGAGAAAGACAAGCTGATCGTTGCAGATATTAATTCAATGATCGACGATTACAGGGCTGATGAGTCTGTACGTGTTGAGAATCTCAAAAAAGAGATTGAGAATGTAGTCGACAGGGAAATAGAAGAATACAAAAATGAGATCATCAAGAGAATGAATCCCAAGCGTGTCAAGGAACAGTTTCCCAAGGGATACTCCGATCTGATGGATTATCTGAATTATGTCAATAACATTTATAAAGAAAGGATGAGCAAAAAAGTTAATGATACTGTAAGCTCCTCTGTACAGACCCTTATGACCGATATGCAGATCATTCTCGACAAAGCATCCGAGAAATTATCAGGAAGAGAGAACTGTATAGGTATCGAAGATAAGTTTTACGGAACCATTGCAGAGTCAAAAAATCATATAGTGGCAAATGTAAAAAATACCATTGACGACACAAAGAAAGCATATTCATCATTTGATGTTGTCACAAAGGAACTATATGAAAAAGGCATGAAGGCACGAAAAGAAGCTGATCTGGTAGTGGGAACATCTACCGGACTGGGAGCGGCAGTAGGTGGTGCCGGCGGATTTCTCGGAGCAGGAGCGATCGCTGTCGGTACAGAAGGTCTTGCTGCTATTACAGCGGGAGGAGTAGCTACTGTAGGTGCCGGAGCAGCTATAGGCGGTTTGCTTATTCCTATAGTCGTCGGTGCAATAGGTGCGATTGCGATAGCTGCCCTTGCTCATAAGATAGCCAGTGCCTGCGCGGATTCACAGATGGATGCGAAATTTCAAAAAGCGCTGGAAGAATTCGAACAGGATCTAATGCGCATCAAAGAGCAGATGAAGGTAGAACTCACAAGAAAGATCGATGAGATATTCATTACGGGGATAAATGGTGCGGACAGAGTTTTTGCGGAATATCGTATCAGTATAAGTAAAGAGAGCCAGAATATCCCGAAGCTCGAAGACCACATTAATGAAGTGGATCTTCTGTTAGGTCAGCTCAGGCTGGAAGACAAAAGCCACCCTGCAGATGAAAACTAAAAGAATAAAAAGGTGTGTAGAGATATGAACGACAGAGATAATGAGCTTATTGCACTAACCGAAGAAATAAAAGAACTGGCATATAAGTGCGGATGCAGATCCCGTGTTATCGATTCTCTTAATGATACCAAAATTCTTGTAACGCAGGGAAATTACAATATCCGGACTATAACGGGAGTTCTTTATGATGTCCTGGATCATATCGAGGCCTCACATCCGGAATTGTCTCAAGTCAAAGTGACTGAATCTTTAAATAAGGAAAAAGAACTTCAGGGAATCATTTCAGATTGTCATGACAGTCTGGATAATCTCCGACTGAAATCCGAAAATGGAATAAATGACATTTCCAACCATACGGAGAGGGAATTTAACAACATGATCTCAATTCAGTTTAAGGGAGAGGATTTCATAAGGAATAATGTTATAAACAACAATATTGACAGACTTATCGAAAATCATAGATTAAAGCTGGCGCAGTATAAAAGAAGCGTATTGGAGGATAGTGTTTCCCAATATGACAGGGCTGTTAAAAGAGCGGTTAGCAGCAATCTCATCTCTGAAAAGACTGCATACAGCAAATGGAGTTCCAAGCTTGAAAATATTAAGATGGGGATAGATGAAAGAACAGCAGGGGTAAATAACGGATCCGGAGCACTGACTGAATTCGAATCGTCTGTCGGCAACGATGTGACGGTATTTACCCAAAAAGAAAAGCGCAAAAAAAATATAAAACTTATGATCCCCTTTTTTGTCATTGCTATCATGCTGATAATAGCTGTTTCAACAACACTCCTGATAGCAAACGGTATAAGAAAAAAAGCTGAAAATAATGTGGTTGAGCAGACGGTTGAACAGACATCTCCGACATTAATGGATCAGGTCGATAATCTGGATCATGTGGTCAAAACTCTGGATAAAACCAGAAAATTTGCAATGGACACTTCTGTCCAATTGTTTATAAAGCAGGCGGCAATAGTTCTTCTTGTTATTTTTACTTTGTTAATAGCGCTTTATTTGACATTTTTCATTTATCAGAATGCTACGCTTAAGAGAAAGATATATACAAAGGTACAAAAAAATGCCAAAAAGAATCTTGCGGTCATGCTTAATGAAGGTCGTATTCAAAGGCTGGACCGGGAGTATATGGAGCAGACCAATATTCTCATAAAAAATGAACTGGATGCCATACAGAAAGATGTTCTGTTTGAAAACTTAACGGAAACAGGTAGCTTATCGGAAAGCCCGACGGAGAAATACAGAAAGCAACTGGATCGATTCCTGATCTGATGTATATCCTTGGGAGGGGGTATCTTTATGGATGTAAACGATTTTTTCGATAAAGTAGGCAAAAATATATCCGGAAGCATAAATAATATTTCTACAGGTTTTGAGAATAAAAAAGCCCTGGATGAAAAAAGAAACGAACGGGACAGGATATACAGATATATCGGAATGGAGGCGTATAACCTCTATATGGAAGGAAAGCTGCCACCGAGTGAACTGGATATCCATTTTGAAAACCTTAAAGCGGTAAATACGGATATTAACAATATCGAGAGGGAAATAGAAAAACAAAAGAATAAAAACAGGAATAACTGTGGTTACTGTGGCGCAGAGCTGTCATTTGACTCAAAGTTTTGTCCCAGGTGCGGCAGAGCGGTAAATCAAATAAATGATCCGAACGGCTCCGGCACTGTTCCTCGTATCGAAATTCAAAATAAGGTCTGTGTATGCGGTGCTGTTATTCCGCCAGACAGCACGATATGTATGGAATGTGGAAGAAGAGCGGATAAATTTGATGTCAATTGACATAAAAAATAAGATATGATTAAATGGTCATTGGTTTGATTATGTCAATCATAAGTGTAACAGTGTGCCGTTTGAAACCTTACGGGTTGATGACAGATTCAAGAAAGAGGGAGAAAAAATGAAGAATTGTCCTAATTGTGGAAGAGAGAATCCTGATACCAATAGATTCTGTGAGAGCTGCGGTTCTGAGATAAGTGCGGCTCAGAATGTTAATGCAGCATCAAATCCGATACCGAATGTAACCAACAGTGCTGACACTGTATCCGGCGGAACTAATACAGGCTATAACAACGGTTACAATCAGGGATACAACAATGGTTATTCCTATGGCCCGAACAACTCGGCTCCTTACGGTCAGCCCAATTACTACGCACCCGAGAAAAAGGACCAGACAACTGTATGTATCCTGGCACTTGTTTTCGGTATAACTTCATTTGTCTGCGATCCGTTTTATGCATTTTCAATGGCAGCGATCGTATTAGGCATAGTGGGTATCGTAAACAACGGTTCAAAGAAAGGTCTGGCTATAGCAGGACTTATCTGTGCTATATGTGCGATTCCGGTACAGTTTATCATTGACCTTTGCACAATGGGACTTGGAGTATTCTTCTAAGAAGACAGGCACTTATGTACGATATCAGGTGGCAGAGGATATGGCTTGTTGTTCTGACCATAGTAGGTATTGCGGCCTTACCTCTTGTCATATACCTAAGCGGTCATGCTGATGATATTTCCTTTGGCGGACCCTGTTTTTTATGGAAATACTTCCATATTTATTGTCCGACCTGCGGAGGCACAAGGTCGGTTCAGTATTTTGTAAAGGGCAAGCTTTGGGAGTCGCTGCTTGCAAATCCTGCGCCGATAATTATGTTCGTTTTCTATGTCCGGATATGGGGCACGCTTCTATATAATTGTGTAGTCTTCGGAAGGGGAAAACGCATGGTACCGCCGCTGACGGATCAGGAAGCCTGGGGCATACTTATAATAGTAATTGTTTACTTCATAGTCCGTAATCTGCTGATGATCTTTTTTCATATAGATTACCTTGGGGATCTCGCCGGGTACTGGCAGTGAAAACTATTGACAAAGCATATGAAAGTCAATAAAATCTAACACGTGGTTCAAATGGAACCGCTTCTATTAATGTATGGTGAGGATGAGAGGAGAGAACTATGGAAAAGAGATTTGATAAAAATCTGTGGGTATGGTTGTATGTATTTTTTCTTGGATGCTTTGGTGTTGACCGTTTTATGAGAGGTCAGGTTGTTCTGGGAATACTTAAGCTTATAACAGTTGGCGGATGCGGAGTATGGACCTGGGTAGACCTTATCATTGCGCTTATTAAGGTTTACGGTGATGCATACAAGAATGATGCTGAAGTTGTATTCATCGACGGTAAGTATTCCAAGTAATCTGCAGGTTCAGCAGATTGGGTTAATTAATCCATGAACCCGGCGGGAGACCGTCGGGTTTTATGAATAAAAAGCAGTATAGGAAAATCACATAATTTATAATGGGGAGGACAATATGGATCAGAATCAGAACATGAATCAGAATTTCAATAATCAGGGATATAACCCGAACATGCAGGGCGGTCCGGTTAACGGTCAGAATATGAACCAGAATTTCAACAACCAGGGTTTCAACCAGAACATGCAGGGAGGTCCTAACAACCAGGGCTTCAATCCCAATATGAATCAAAATATGCCTGCACCTAAGGATAAGGTTACGGCAGGTCTGCTGGCTCTCTTCCTTGGCGGACTTGGAATACATAAGTTTTATCTTGGTTATACTACAGAGGGTATCATCATACTGCTTGTGCAGCTTTTACTCGGACCTCTGACACTTGGATTTGTTTACTTTATAACAGGCCCCATCCTGCTTATTGAGGCAATAATTTATCTTACAAAGTCAGATGAGGACTTCTATAGGACCTATGTATTAGGCCATAGGGGATGGTTCTGATCGGAAGGTAAACAAAGCAGATTACAGGTATCGGCACTGGTTTACCGTAAAGTTTTTATTGTTAATGACGTTTTTGTTATTACTCAATGAAAAATACTTGCAATAAGCCATATAAATATGCTATAGTACGTTATGTTGTGTTATGTTGTTTGACACAGCGTAGTATGTAAAATAATCTTAAGGGCAAAGCCCAGGGAGGTAAAAATGGAGAATCAGAAGAGTAAAATGGTAGCAGGTCTGCTTGGAATCTTTCTTGGAGCATTCGGTGTTCATAAGTTCTATCTTGGATACACCAAGGAAGCTGTCATCATGCTTGTTATAAGCCTTCTTTCACTCGGTACACTGGCAGCTATCGTTGAGCTGATCGGTTTCATCGAGGGAATCATCTACATCACAAAGTCTGATGAAGATTTCCAGTCCATCTATGTTGATGGCCACAAGGGCTGGTTCTAATTGAACAATAGCTGATAATGAGAATTGCCACCCTGTCATTTATGGCAGGGTGGTTTTCTTTGTGTGATAAGCTTTATTTTGTACTTGCAAAAAAACAAAGAAATGTGTTATATTATGTGTGATGTGTACTTTTGTACATACGAAAATTTGTCAAAGAAGGCATAACAATAGGGAGGGAAAAAATGGAAAATCAGAAGAGTAAAATGGTAGCAGCATTATTGGGAATCTTTTTAGGATGCTTCGGTGTTCATAAGTTCTATCTTGGATACACTAAGGAAGCAATCATCATGCTTGCTGTAAGCCTTGTTTCACTTGGAACTCTGCTTCCCATCATTGAGCTGATCGGTTTCATCGAGGGAATCATCTACATCACAAAGTCTGATGAAGATTTCCAGTCCATCTATGTTGATGGTCACAAGGGCTGGTTCTAATCTCTATTGACGATTAAGCAGCATATCAAGCCACCTTGTTGTGAAACAGGGTGGCTTTTCTTTTACCCTGTCTGACGTTAATGCAACATCAGACAGGGGGACCCTGTATGATGTTTTACCCTACTCGACTGGCTGCAATTATGGTAAAATGGTTGTGATTGCGGAGCACAGAAAATTGGACGGTTTTTATCAGCATTATGCAGACCGGGAGGATTTCATGTCTGTTCATAAAATTAGCTCGACTAATATTGAAAAATACAGAAAGCTTCTTCCGAAAACGGCCTGTGAAAATGTTTTGAGAGCCTGCTACAGAGGCGTGGTCTCAGAGGGGGAAAAGGGCATATCCATAATAATATGGGAAATGATCAATGAACCGAAGACCGGCGAGAAAAGAGCTGATGTCCGGTATATAGTAAATAAGGACACTGATGCTTTTGATGATGTTTTCGATTACCTTCTGGACTATGCGGACAGGCTTTCCCTTGACATATCCTTTGAGATCGCGGGTAACGTTACCAAAACCACGAGTGATTATTTAAAGAAAAAAGGGTTCCCTGTCGAAAAGGGCGAAGGAAAAGATGTTTTAATAAGCGTAAAAGACCTAGTGGATGTGACAGAAAAGTACCGCGTGGATATTCCTGATTATATGAAAAGCTTAGGGGAGCTGAATTTTGGCGAGCTCGGCCGGGTGATCAGAAAATGTCTCTACTGCGGCACAACGGGTGTTGTTTATGACCTGGAAACCATCAATATGAGTTTCTTTGAAAGAAACATATCCTGCTGTCTTTATTTCGAAGGTGAGGTGCTGGGGGTTTTTCTTCTTCATAAGAATGCTGAGGAAAATCTGGAAATATGTGTTCTGGCAGGTTTTTCCGATGATCCTGCTGATATAATGTACATGCTGTGCTATACGGCCATGGAGGCTGAAAGTTATTACACGGAGGATACCAAAATTGTGATCAGGCGCAACAACAGTGCCATGAGTGAGCTTGCAGCAAAGCTTTTTCCTGGCGCAGAGTGTGTGCCGGTAATTAAGGACAGTAAGAAATGATCGATCTGGTAACACTGACAAAAGATCAAATGAAGTATTTTGCGGGCCTGGATCCATTCCTTCTTCTGGAAAGGACGAAATTTCCGGGGGTGTATGCCATTGGCGTGCTGGATACTGATGAGGATGAAGATGAGGATACCCCGGTAGGGCTTGCTATCTGTACGGCCTCAGGCACGGATTTTATTATTGAATGGTTTTTCATCGCTAAAGAAATGCGAGGAAATGGAGTAGGCAAAAAACTTCTGAACCATATTTTTGCAATGGCGGAAGAATGCGAACTGGAAAACGTCTGTGCCTACTTTACCGCTGACTACGACAGGTACGACATATTTTCAGATGCCGAGGGATTTTTCCGCAGCCATTCCTTCGACATTGAGATAGAACTTGGCGGCGAATGGTACACGGATGTCAGGATGCTTTTAAAGGATGAAAAGATGAAGCAGAACAGGGAGGATCCCGTGGCTGTAATCCCTTTGAGCAGGCAGGTTTCCTATAAGACCAGGGAGATCCTGAACGGCATCAGTGTTACAAGAATGGGCCAGACTTTTTTCAATAAAAAGGGACTTCCGGGTTCATATGACCCGAAACTGAGCTTTATTGTAATGGAAAAGCACGAGATAACGGGTGCCCTTCTGGTGAAGCTTGTGGATGACGTTCTGTATCCCACATGCATATTTGCGGAGTGTGAGGACGACCTTCGGTCCATGCTCAATGCGATGGTGGATGCTGCCAGAAAGAATGATATGCTTGGGACTGAGCTTCATCTCATTATGCGTCTTGATGAAATAGATGCCATGGTGGAAGAAGTAATGCCCGGGCGGCGTATAGAGAATAAGGTTCTGGTGGCAGATATAGATTCGTATCAGAGTTTTGATTATGACAGCTCTGATGATAAGGATAATGATGAGGATGAGGATTTCTGACACGGACTGAGTATATATTGACTTGAATAAAAACAAAAAGATGACAATTTATGGTAAAATTTCCAAACGGTAGGTATAAAAGGGAATTATGATCGAAAAAAGTTTGTTGCGGCTGAATGAATATTATATTGCGGGAATGCGCCCCATCATAAGCAAGGCGTCTTTCTATTCAGATTCCACACCTAACTTCGTATCGCCTGCGGAACCAATGCCTTACGATCTGGTGACGGTCCGTTTTCGTGCAGCTCGTAATAATCTTGACAGCGTGATCCTTATCACTGATAAGGAAAAGATCCCAATGGATCTGTACGATCGTGATGAGCTTTTTGACTACTACAAGACAGAAATCCAGCTGGAAGAAGATCCGCTGATCTATCACTTTGAGGTTTCGGTAGGACATATCACGGTAGTGTTTGATACCAGGGGCGTAGGCAGGGTTCCTGATGAACATTACAGTTTCAGGATATACCCCGGCTTCAAGACACCTGATTGGGTAAAAGGTGCCATTATGTATCAGATTTTCACCGAGCGTTTCTGCAACGGTGATACCACTAATGATGTGCTTACAAATGAATATTCATATATTGGCGAGCCGGTCAGGAAGATAGAGGACTGGAATCAGAAACCGGACAGCATGGATGTCCGCAATTTCTACGGCGGCGACCTTAAGGGTGTAATGAGCAAGCTTGATTATCTTGCAGATCTGGGAGTTGAGGTCATTTATTTCAATCCGCTTTTCGTTTCACCTTCGAATCACAAATACGATATACAGGACTACGATTACATAGACCCCCATTTTGGAAGGATCGTTCATGATGAGGGTGAGCTTTTAAACGAGGGTGACAGGGACAATACCCATGCTACCCGCTACATAGACCGTGTGACCAATAAGGAAAACCTTGAAGCCAGCAACGAGCTTTTTGCCGAACTGGTGGCTGAGGCCCACAGCCGCGGCATAAAGGTCATAATGGATGGTGTTTTCAACCACTGCGGTTCTTTCAATAAATGGCTGGACCGTGAGCGCATATATGAAAATGCCAACGGCTATGAAAAGGGCGCCTATGTGGATAAGGATAGCCCTTACCATGATTATTTCAAATTCTATGAGGACAGATGGCCCAACAACCATACCTATGACGGGTGGTGGGGAAACGATACTCTGCCCAAGCTTCATTATGAAGCGTCTGAAAATCTTCACGACTACATAATGCGTATTGCAAAAAAATGGGTGTCCGCGCCATATAATGCTGACGGATGGCGTCTTGACGTGGCGGCTGACTTAGGACAATCTACGGAGTACAACCACAAATTCTGGCGGGATTTCAGAAAGGCTGTAAAGGAAGCAAATCCCAATGCCGTTATACTTGCGGAGCATTACGGTTCGCCTAATGCATGGCTTAAGGGTGACGAGTGGGATACGGTTATGAACTATGATGCATTCATGGAACCCCTCACATGGTTCCTTACCGGAATGCAGAAGCATAGCGATGAATTCAGGGAAGACCAGCTGAACAATGCTGAGAATTTCTGGAATGCCATGGTATACCATAACGCCGAGATGACGGCACCTTCAATGTTTACGGCGATGAATGAGCTTTCCAACCATGACCATTCAAGGTTCCTTACCCGTACAAGTCACATAGTGGGAAGGACGGGAACCCTCGGACCCGATGCTGCTGAAAAGGATGTGAACAAAGCGGTAATGCGTGAAGCGGTCCTGGTGCAGTTTACCTGGGTGGGGGCTCCTACCATATACTACGGCGATGAGGCCGGTGTATGCGGCTTTACGGATCCCGATAACCGCCGCACCTATCCCTGGGGACATGAGGACAGGGAGATGATAGAGTTCCATAAAAAGATGATCTCTATAAGAAAGAAGTATCATGAGTTTAAATACGGATCCATAAAGGTGCTGAAAATGAAGCATGGCCTGCTGGCCTTCGGACGCTTCAGCAAAAAAGGCCAGTCTGCAGTGATCGTAAACAACACTGCGGAGACCATTGTGGAGGAAATCTCCCTCTGGGAGCTTGGCATCCGCAAGAATGCCACCCTCAAGCAGATAATGCTTACCTGGGAGGATGGCTTTGATGATGCTATGCGTGAATACTGGCTGGAAAACGGCCGTATAATACTCACCCTGCCGCCTTTTTCCGGAACTATCTTAAGACATGGCGGTGACGGCGGTCTGAAACTGGCAAATGATCCGGACAAATCCCTTAGCAAGTGATGTAAGGGGTAAAATTCCCACTACAATATATAGTAGACAAATTTAGAACAAATACAATTATGAACAGAATATGAACAAAATGTGAATAAAAGTTCATAATTAGTTTTGTTTAACATTCACAATTATTCACAATTTTTTCATTTTTGTCTTGCACATTTTTTATGCCTATGCTAATATTCAAATTGCAGACAGCATAGGGCTGTCTGATTAAACCAAAATTTATGGGAGGTAATTGTAACAATGAAAAAGAGATTATTGGCACTTTCTATGGCAATGATCATGGTTGCAGGTACTCTGACAGCTTGTACTACTGAAGAGCCTGCTACAGGCGAAGAAGCTACTGAGGCACCTGCTGAAGG
>JAILDD010000221.1 GCA_024689605.1 Lachnospiraceae bacterium | reverse complement strand
TTTTCATCTTTTAATATAACAAAATCAAAACGCGCTCCATTATTTATATATTCCAGTAATTCTTTATCTTCAGACTTGATACCCTCAACTGATCTTAATGGAACCTCCCTGTATACTTTATAACCATTCTTTATCTCTTTACATCCATCCAGCGCATCTTTCAGACAATATTCCGGTGCTGAAATACTACCATTTTTGCTGCTATTATTCTTTTCATCATAGTATCTGAATCTAAATAGAGGAACCTTATCGAATATTGAGCTGATCGAACTTTTTATGAAACCGTACTTATCCCCGACATCTCTACATTTCTCTTCTATCTTAACATACTCCAGCAGATCGCGTATATAGTATTCTTCTCCCGGCGACGTATTTTTTATATAATAACCGACCTTATCCTTCTGCATTTTTTCAGACATCCATATAGACGATGTAATAACACATAGTTCTTTCTTTGCTCGTGATACCGCTACATTAATCAGTTCTCTTTTTTGAGACCAGGGATGCCTCCCCATATCCTCAACAGGCATGATATATACCCTGTCATATCCCCTCCCTTGTGCCTTATGAATAGTTAATTGGGCGATATCATTTACTCCGGGCTGCTCCTCTTCAATTTCATTTTCAATGATGCTTTCTCCCGGGATCAAACTTTCGGCTATTCTTTCCCTTAATAATTCCAGCTGGTATTTATACGGTGACAAAACACATATACTATACCTGCTATCTTCTTTAAGAATATCTATTATTTCAGGTAGTTCATCGGTTATAAAAACCTCAATCTGCTTTTTATTATAATTTTTAGCCTTTTTCGTTTCTCTGTCTTCTATTTTTTCCCAGTAATCTCCTTCGTACCATCTCACTCTTATCGGAAGTTTGCCATCATCTACTGTCCTCGTAACCAGCTGATTACCATAAACATATCTGTTGCAAAAACCGATGATCGCAGGGTGGCAGCGAAAATGTTCATTTAATAAAATGCTCCTGCATTTAACTCCAAAACTCATTTTACAGGCCTTCATAAAGCTGTTATTATTCTCATCAAGAAACCATGGATAATTCTCACGAATCCATGGTACATTATCGATATTATCGTCTTCCATGTCTTTATGAATGGGGGGAAGCTGTTCGTCATCACCGAGAAGTACAAGATGCTTTGCGGTAGCTATTGCAATCATACCGATAAAAGACGGAACCTGTGAGCATTCGTCAACTATAACATAGTCATATTCATCAATATTGATACATTTTCTCAAGGAGTGGATAGTACTAAATATTATTGGGTAATAATCAAGGATTTCTTCCGGAAAAAGCCATCCATTTTCTTTTCGGCAGCTTTCCAAAAATCGAAACCGTTGGGGATTCCCAATCATACAATTATCCCTAAACCTTTTTCTGAAACTTTTATTTCCCAGCCTGGCATAAATGTTCCTTAAATCATCTTCCGTTTTTACAGCATCCTCGGCATTATTGATTGCCTCTGAATTCGCAGATATCACTGCGATCCTGGAATTTGGATATAATATACGGGCCGAAACAAGTATATTCCTTATGGTTTCGGTTTTTCCGGTGCCGGGAGGTCCCTGAATGATGGTAATACTATTAAGGAGTGCATTGGAAATCGCATCTATCTGTGCCGGATAAGGCTTATCCCCACATATATCTCTAACTCTCAGGTTCATATTCTTTATTTCAACATCAGATGCGAGATACACATTATGCTTTGCTACTTCGTCTCCCAAAAATGCCATTGAAAGATTATTTAGATTATTGTGTATTCCATTTTCCGACATCTTGTCGTAAAACCACTCCACTGAAAAGTTCTCTATATTACCTTCAGCGTCCGTTCCCATGATTTCAGATAATTTTTTATAATATTCCCATATCCTGACCGGCATATACACTCCTTGAAAAATATAGTATTTAACCCATAAATAAACAATTTTTATACATAAAACTCAACATTGGGAACAACTTACTGTTCATCAAGACAGATCTTAATTGAGTCACATATGCAATATTTCCTTCATCTCTTCCATCGAAAGACGGGATCGTTTTAATAACTGATCTCCTAATTCCTGAACCATCCCCTTATTTTTTGTGATACAATCTATTGTTTCCTGTAACTCATTTGTCAGTATTTCATTTATCTTTGTTATATATTTTTCAGCCATGGGGCCCTTGAGTATGGCATCCCACTCGGAATCCTCAGCAACTCTCCTTCTCATGGAAATACTCATAAGGAACCCGTCTTCCATTCCGAAAGTACAAATGATTTGTTTTGTATACCAGGTTGCACTCTCAAGGTCTCCACCGGCACCTGTACTAAGCCCCATAGCAGCCCCATTAAAGACGATTTCAGCCGCACGACCTGCCAGACTAACCCTGATCTTCCCTAATAGCTGTGCCTTAGTCATACCATGTCCTTTATCCTCTCTATGTGAGACAGCGCCAAGAAAATTTCCTCTTCCGACCAGAGTTGCATATTCAGGCCAGAAACGTTCCTCCATCTGAAATGCCATAAAAGCATGGCCCGCTTCATGATATGCAGTAGTTTTAATATGTTCTTCGGAGTTTTCTATTTTTTCCCCATAAACCGCCTCTTCAAAGGCATCGCGAATAAGTTCCTTTGAAAGAATAGGATCGTCGTCCAGCTCTGCAGCACGTCCCTGGGCAATTTGTATAGCATTCTCTATTTCAGCAAGAGAATGCCCGGCTGTCAGACGTGACAATTCGTTTAGATCTTCTTCCCCGATCTCATTCATATTGATAGCTTTATCCGACAGTTTATCCTTGTACAATTGCAAATATTTTAAGCGCTCATCTTCATTGGGGAGGTCAACATATACCTTTTTGGTAAATCTTCGAAGTAAGGCCCCGTCAAGATGAATATTATTACCATATATATCCGGAGCATCAGCCGCATTTGTTGCTGCAATAACAAAAACCGGTCTATCTTTATGGTTGTTGAATCCATCCATCTCTGTCAAAAGATTATTAACAATTTTTACGTTGATCTCTGAGCTTTCTTCCCTTGGCTTCCCAAATGCATCAATCTCATCAATAAAAAGAATTGAGGGCGAATATTTTCTTGCCAGTCTGAACAGTCCCTTGATATCTCTAATCTTGTCATCATCCTTATTTGCAATTGAATCTATGGTAATCTCTGCACCTGAAACCGGAATAAACGGACAGTCTGCATCTTTAGCCAGCGCTTTTGCAAGCATGGTCTTACCTGTTCCGGGAGGTCCATAAAGCAGGATACCTTTGGAAACAGACTGCCCACTCTTCAGATATTTTTGGGGATCTTTGAGAAACTTAATGAAATGTTTCAGCTCTTCTTTTGCACTGTCTGCCCCAATCACTTCTTTATCCAAGGCATTTCCTTCGTGTTCAGACACATCATTAACAAATATATTGACTGCTTCCGGGCTCATGGAAACCTCTTCAGAAAAATCTGTTAACTCTACTGTAATCTTATTACCTTCTCTCTTATGTCTCTGTTTATAGCCGAGAGCCCTACCCTTAGAAGAAAGGCTAGCCAATGAATTTGCCAAAAAGAGATCTTTTGAAAGATCACATAACTCACTATAATCAAGATGAATAAATCCCCGTATCTTCAGGGCCCATAAAGAATCCATATCCGACTTGTTATATTCAAGTTCCCTGTGATAACTCGGGATCACAATATAGACTGGAGGAACATTATCCAATTCTGACAACCATTTTAACAGTTCCATTCCATGACTTTTGTTGTTCAACACTCCCTCATATTCATTTTCCGAATTATTATTAAAAAATGGATTTATCAGAATGGCATCTATATCATTTACATTATCCTTCAGCAGATTGCTTATTCTGTTTTGCTTCCCTTCCAAATCATCCTCATACCATTCATCAATATCCAAAAATGGCGCATCAGGATATTTTGTTGGAGCTAGTTCAGCCCTTTCTCCACGTGTATCTATAATAATAAATCTGCTTTTTCTTTCAGTTTTCATATATTTTTTTGCCGTCTCGTTGGAAGTACCCTCTAGATCGACATTTATCTCTACGCTGATATTATTCCAGTCCGGACTAACCCCATTTATGGCAGAACTCTTTTGCGTCTCATAATCCATAACGGAATAAACCATATCGATCAGAAATGATTGGCTTTTGGAAGACGCTACCCTGGCATCAAGATTCGACCCATTCTTAAACATAAAGATATTGGAGAGGAGTACCGGATCATAAATGACAGTCAGGTTATTATATCTACCCTTAAGATAATCCGCCCCTTCCTTCAGGCCATGACTGATTATGGGAAGAAGTTTTACCGGTTCCATATGATCAAATCCAACAATATGCCCCTTTGCAAGACGTGAAAGAAACTCAGGCGGCATGGTAGGATCACCTTTTTCATCCCTGTCCTTTTTCATGGCTTCAATTATCGTTTCCTCAGAAAGGGAAGAAATTTTCATATCCCGTTTTTCTTCATAAAAATCCCTGCCTGCATTTGTCGTAAATATGCAGATCGTTTTCCTGAAATCTATTTCGGAATCATAATACAGATCTTTTAAGAATCCTCCCTCCAGCACGGATAAAAACTGTCTTATAGTATTGATATGAGCCTTTTCAATCTCGTCAAATAACAAAACTGCATCCGGATTATTCCTTACAAAGGAAGTCAAGGTACCGGGCATGGAAGATTTATATGTCTTTGCAAAACCTATCAGATTCTCAAAACTTTGTGCATTAGCATATTCATTCATCTGAAAGACCTTAAATGGTCTGTTCAATGCATCAGCCGCAACCTTTGATAAAAATGTCTTACCGACTCCGGGAGGACCAACGAACAAAAAAGTACACATAGGACCCTCCTTCTTTCCAAGTGACAGCTGTCCTTCAAACAGACCGCTGATAAACTCCCTGACTGCCGGATCCTGTCCGGAAATCTTTTCACATATTCTATTCCGGAGATCAGCCAGATAACCCGTGTCTGACAGATTTACGTCCTGCTGCTTTGCTGAAGGTGTTTTCATTTCCCTATATGCAGTTTCAATGATTTCTGCAACTGCCAGGATAGTATGATCATTTTTCGCTTTTTCAAGCATGTTTTTTACTATTCCGAAAAACTGATTTGAATCCATCTTGCGCAATTCAAACACTTCTTTTCGAAGAGACTCCACAGGTATATGCAGAAAAAATAACTTAGCCTCGCTATTATTATCTTTAACTGTTTCCGCTTGACTAATAGCCTTTTCGAAGTTGGAAAAAATATAGTTCTTAATATACTCCTTTATTTCATCCGACAAGACATTTATAACTTTAGTAAAGCAACAGTCTTCCTCATCCAATAAAAAAGACCAATATTCATCCATTGTTATCTGTTCTGTCTTATTCAAGATGATCTTATCCCAATCAAGCAGGTCAATTATTGTATGTCCTGCCTCATTTATCAAACCTATAAACAGAACCTGCGGAAGGAGCAGTTCCTCCAGCATCGGTCCAACATGTATTAGTTTGGGAGATTTGCAATACACTCCTTCTGAAAGTATTAATCTACCATCTGTATATTTGACCTCACATTGATATAATCCCCGTTTCAGAATATCCCAGAAATACTCTTCAACATGTGCCCTATACCTAGTCTCCCATTCACGTATTGCATCATCCAGATGATCCCACTCTCTTTGATTTTTCATTTCGTTGTCCTCCTTAATATATACTAATCCTATCATACAACATTAATATTTTTAAACATACCATAAACTTTTACCGAAGTAACTAAACTGTCAGTTCAAACAGTTAATAAAAAGATTCATCTAATCACGCCATAGGCTGTAACTATTGTAAAGATAGACAGCCTGATGGGAGGCTGTCGGAAAGATTAAAAGGTGCGGCTGTCTTTACGGCAACCGTTACTGTTTTTAATATGAATCTGTGCTATAATTTCCTTACCAAAAAGTAATCCCTTTGGAGATAAACAGAGGGAGTCCTTTGAGGGATTTTCTCTGAACCGGAATATCAGAGAAAGGAGAACTCACATGGCAGGAGGGAACGTTATGGTCGCAACAAAGTCAGACGCACATTCCATGATTGAGACAATGTCTGCCACGGATTTTTCTGTGTTACGAGATATTTTAAACTCTACCTTTGAAAAGTCTAACAAAAGATTATTTGTCGAAAAGACGTTCGTTGCGGAAGTGTCGGCTGCTGAAAAATCTGTGGATGAAGGAAATTATGTTACATTATCGGAACTGCGTGAGTTTTTAGGTGTATAACATGTATAATGAAATAATTGAATCCGAAATGCCTCAGATATAATTGCCTCGTCACTTCAATTAAATGTAGTGCCTCATCTGATATTTTCCATCTTCATCTGCTTTAGCACTATTCCCATTTCAGCCGCTCTTTCAGCGTAAACTCCGTTTAATTCATTAACCGTTACAAGCACCTTTTTAGCATATTTCCCTCCAAAACGCGACGCAACGGTCTCAAGTTCATATAAGGCATGCAAAGCCTGGT
>JAILDD010000215.1 GCA_024689605.1 Lachnospiraceae bacterium | reverse complement strand
TTTGTAGAATGGTTAAATGATAATATGTATAAGGATTCAGAAAAGGCTCGAATAGTAAAAAAATATGCCGATACAATTGATGAGACTTACCCAATAATAGTTTTTTGATTGTTCGATAATTATGCTTTGTGGAAAAGACTTCTTTGATAAGGATAGCAGTTCATACTGAGCGGTGTAAAAAATCATTCAACTGGTGAAATAATTGCAAGTTCTGTATGTTACGGAGCAGCTGCACTTGTGCTAGGTGAAGTTTTGAATAATCCCATTTCGAATAAAATCGGTGCTGCTCAGGACTCATATGTTGGAAAGCTAATGGCTTCAGGGGCGCCAAGTAATGAATTGTACGGAGAGATTGGCTATAATATGACGTGCGGTGAGTATATAGAGGGGTTGGTATCAAATATTGGCGGAGGACTTAGACTAGATTTATATTACGGTGTGCGACCAAGTACAGATGAAATTGCAGCTCAGTATTATTAATAGCAAAAGTATGGTGATTAGCATGAAAAAAATCTATGAACCAGAATTAGAATTAACATCATATAAAAGTTTAATTAAGTACATAGTTTTAACTGTTTTTTTAATAATAATACTTGAATTTAGGTCTTATTTATATAAATTGCTACATATTCAGGGCGCATTATTAAGTGCGGTTAAGACGATGGGGAACATCCTGTTTGTGATGGCGGTTGCCTCATTATATCTCATAGTTATTGAATTGGTTTATACAACGATAAACAGGAATAATAGAGTGAATAGAAAAAAAGGGAATGTGAATAGTAAAGCTAAAAATATGAAGATATGGATATCATTTGCATTGATAGCTCTTTCCATTTTTTTCATTCAGTCACATTACAGGCATATTGATAAGTCAGAAGCAATAAAAATTATTGCTCACTTTGATAAATATGTTAGAACAACTGGACATACAAGTCTGCGCTATATCAGTTTTACTGATTATGGAGATTTAAAGGTATTAACTGATAATAATTCACTTAATACTGTAAAGCAAGGTTCGGAATTGATTGTTCTAAAAAGTCCTATTTATAATATTGCCTTGGCTGTTTATGAGTTAGATCATACTGTTATAGAATATGACACATCTCTACAAGCAATAGATTTACAAAGAAAGGGATGGATGGTAACAATATCCATAATTTACTTGTTGTATATGGGATGTTTTTTCCTTATTAAAAGGCATGAGTGATATTGGTATATAGGACATCGTATAGGTGAGGCTACTATTTATAGCTGATTTAGCCAAAAAGTAAAGCCACGGCGGAAGCCGTGGCTTTCTGCATCTGAATCAGGCGAAGTTTACATTTCGCCTGATAACTCGGCAAGAGTATATGGATTACCTGCGGTGAGACGATTGAGCGCCTTAAAACGTAAACGGTACATCATCGGTACCGTTTACGTAATGTCTGCAATCTGTTGCGTTGTATCCTGCACTCCCGTGAAATTATACCAAGGTTTCGGTATAAATCATTAGCAGTTACGACCGCAACCCCTTGATATTACTGGCTTTGCGTGCACAATATATTGTATCAAAAGTATAGATTTTACTTGATATTCCGTTAATTCCTTGGTATAATTATACCAAGGAGGTGAGTTATGGAAATCAAGATAAATGAACCCTGGATCACTGATAAAGTCCGCATTCAGAATGGTTATGTATATATTGATCACCCATTCTGGAACGTTGAAAAGCAGCAGGCTGATCACAAGCGTGAGTACATTGGCAAGTACGATGGAAAGGATTTCAAGCCTAATAAGAACTTCCATCGTCTCAAAGCTGAGTATGAAGCCAGTCGTACAGCCTCTAAGACCGGATCTGTACCGACAGACATTTGTCTTCGACAGTTCCATGGAGCAACATACCTGCTTGACAGGATTGCTGAAAAGACAGGCATTGCCGGTGATCTTGGAAAGTGCTATGGCTCATTGGCACCACAGATACTTTCCATAGCGTACTACCTCGTTATTGAAGAAGGGTTGCCATTATACCGTTTCACCAAATGGGGCAGTACCCATAGGCATCCTTATGGCAAGGATATTCCCTCTCAAAGGAGCAGTGAACTCTTCGGACTGATCACTGAAGAATCCAAGATGGATTACTTCAAGTATCAGGCGAAACGCCACTCCTGCGATGAATACCTTGCTTTTGATACAACATCTATCTCATCATACTCGACTCTGATAAAGCAGGCCAGGTATGGAAAGAACAAAGAAGGAGATTCCCTTCCGCAGATAAACCTTGCGCTGCTCTATGGAGAGGAATCAATGCTCCCTGTTTACTACAGGAAACTGGCGGGTAACATCACTGATGTTAAGACCATAGAGAACCTCGTTAAGGATATTGATTTCCTTAAACTTGAGAAGCTCAAGCTTGTCATGGACAGAGGTTTTTACAGCGAGAAGAACATAAATGACCTGATGAAACATCATCATAAGTTTCTCATCGGAGCCAGACTCTCGCTTAATCTTGTAAGCAGCCGCCTTAACAAGATCCGTGATGATTTCGTTACCCGCTTTAACTATAATTCCGAGCTAAAGCTCTATGTCATGTCATTCACAGAAGAATGGGAATATACAGAGGAAAAGCCTCGCTCCGGTGAAGTTATTACCGACAAGCGCCGTATATATCTCCATTTATACTACAATGACCAGAAAGCTACTGATGACAAGGTGCGGTTCAACGCAATGCTTGACCGCCTTGAAAACAACCTGGTAAATGGCACTCCTGATCCGGAAGATTCCAAACTGTATCAGAAGTACTTTATAATACATGAGACACCAGTAAGAGGAAAAGTTTATTCATTCAATGAGGATGCCATACGTAAGGCTGAGCGCAACTATGGTTACTTTGCGCTTATGACAAATGGCATCAAGGATCCTGTTGAAGCACTGCGTATATACAGACTGAAGGATCTCATTGAGAAGTCCTTTGGCAACCTCAAAGAGCGCCTTTCTATGCGTAGGATGTCTGTCGCATCAGAAGAGAACTTTGAGGGTAAGCTATTCGTGCAGTTCATAGCACTGCAGCTGATGTCATATATCAAAAAGCAGATGGATGAAAATGGCTTGTTTAGTGATTACACCATGCAATCACTTCTTGATGAGCTGGATGTTATTGAATACTACCAGCAGCCTGGCAAAGCACATCATCTGTCTGAAATAACTAACAAGCAACGTAAGCTCTATGAGCTTATGGAAGTTCCTGTCCCAACATAATCCTTGGTATAAAATGACGGGACTTTAGGATGCAACACCACTTGAAACAATATGCTCAATAACAAAGTGATGCGGAGATATAGACATGATGGGCATGACTAATCCGGAGACCGTACACTAGGGGATGTGAGACGGCTTGAGCATAGTGATATGCGAATATGCGCTGATGCATATGTAAAAATTACTGAGGTATGAATATGACTAGTGGGGAGTCGATCGTGCGAGACTCACTTGAGAAAATGGTCACAATAAGGTTGATACAGGCCGATGCTGAGGATATTTCCACCTTGATGCAAAACGAGAAGGATCCGATTTTTTGCATGGCTGTAATGCCATATTACGCGTTGTTCATCCAGTCCTGTCAGGAGTATCTTGGAAATATATACATTGATGAAGAATCAGCAGGGCAGGTC
>JAILDD010000065.1 GCA_024689605.1 Lachnospiraceae bacterium | reverse complement strand
ATGAACGAGGGCGGCGAGCTTTCAAAGACCTCGGCTGATGTTGTGGCAAAAGCAATGAAGGACTGGGCCGTGGAAAAGGGTGCGACACATTTCACCCACTGGTTCCAGCCGCTTACAGGTATAACTGCAGAAAAGCACGATTCCTTTATCACTGTCCCCGATGAAGAGGGACGGGTGTTGCTTGAGTTTTCGGGCAAGGAGCTTATAAAGGGGGAGCCGGATGCTTCATCTTTCCCTTCAGGCGGTCTGAGGGCTACTTTTGAAGCAAGAGGGTATACCGCATGGGATATCACATCCCCTGCTTTTATAAAAGAGGATGCAACAGGCAAGATACTTTGCATTCCCACGGCGTTCTGTTCCTATACAGGCGAGGCGCTGGATAAAAAGACTCCGCTGCTTCGTTCCGAACAGGCACTTTCCGAGCAGGCTGTCAGGATAGCAAGGCTTTTCGGCCATGATGATGTAAAGAAGGTGACCTGTTCGGTGGGACTTGAACAGGAATATTTCCTTGTGGACCGTAAAAAATATCTGGAGAGAGAAGATCTGATACTTACGGGCCGCACGCTTTACGGTGCAGCGGCACCTAAGGGCCAGGAACTTGATGACCACTATTTCGGTGCCATACCGGAAAGAGTGGGTTCCTTCATGAAGGATCTTAACGTAGAGTTGTGGAAACTGGGAGTTACCGCAAAGACCCAGCACAATGAGGCGGCCCCTGCCCAGCATGAGCTTGCGCCTATTTTTGAAAATGGAAATATTGCCATAGACCATAACCAGCTGGTAATGGAGACTATGAAAAAAGTGGCAGAGCGCCACGGGCTTGCGTGCCTGCTGCATGAAAAGCCTTTTGCCGGAGTAAACGGTTCGGGCAAGCATGACAACTGGTCCCTGGTGACAGATACAGGAATGAACCTTCTGGATCCGGGGCAGACACCAAATGAGAATATACAGTTCCTGCTGGTACTTGCCTGCATGATCAAGGCGATAGATGTGCATGCCTGTCTTTTAAGGCAGTCTGCATCGGATGTGGGAAATGACCACAGGCTTGGGGCAGCAGAGGCTCCCCCTGCCATAATTTCTGTATTCTTAGGCGACCAGCTGGATGATGTGGTGGAGCAGCTGGTATCCACAGGTGAGGCAAGAAAGTCAAAGCGGGGCGGCAAGCTCCGCACGGGCGTTTCTACCCTGCCCGACTTAGAAAAGGACGCTACAGACCGTAACCGTACATCACCCTTTGCATTTACGGGAAATAAGTTTGAGTTCAGAATGCTGGGATCCAGCGATTCTGCCGCAGAACCCAATACTACTATAAATGCTATTGTGGCCGAAGCTTTCTGTGAAGCTGCAGACCGCCTTGAGAAGGCAGATGATTTCGATATGGCTGTGCATGACCTGATAAAGGAGTACCTTACGGAGCACAGAAGGGTTATCTTCAACGGAAACGGTTACTCTCAGAGCTGGGTAAAGGAAGCCGAGCGCAGAGGCCTTCCTAACCTTGAGACAATGGTAGACGCAGTGGACAGCCTGCTCAGTAAAGATTCCGTAAAGATGTATGAGAAATTCAAGATCTTTACCAAGGCAGAGCTGGAATCCAGGGCTGAGGTGCTTTATGACAAGTATTCGAAGACTGTATGCATAGAGGCACGTACTATGGTGGATATGGCTAAAAAGCAGATCATTCCGGCTGTTATGAAATATACCGGTGAGCTCGCGGACAGGGCCCTTCTGGTAGAAAAGGCCGGTGGAAAGGCTGATGTCCACACGGCACTGTTAAAGGATATTACAGCGCTTTTATGTGAAACACAGGATATGGTTGAAAAGCTGGAAAAGGATCTTGAAACAGCGAACGGCATGAAAGCCGCAAAGGAAAAGGCATTTTTCTATAAGGACAACATCATGGCGGATATGGAGTCACTGCGTGTGCCTGCAGACAGGCTTGAGACCTTAGTGGATAAGAGTATCTGGCCTTTCCCCACCTACGGCGACCTGCTGTTTGAGGTGTAATGATGGTGGCTAAAGCTGTCATATTCGATATGGACGGTGTGATACTGGATACTGAGCGCATATATAACGGCGCCTGGGACCGTTTCGCCGTGGAACACGGTTTTGACCGTGATATGATACGTGCAATGGTGCTGGACTGTACCGGCACGAAGCAGGAATATACCATCCGGCGTGTGACGGAGACCATAGGTGATGTAATAAGCTATGAGGACAGTATTGCTATCGTCAGGAGCTATTTTGCGGAAGAGGTTTCCAAAAACGGGCTTCCAAAGAAAGCTTATGTGGATGAAATCCTCTCATCCCTTAAGGACAGCGGGGCAATGGTGGGATTGGCATCCTCTACGAAAGAAAAGATCGTCCGCAGGGAAATGGATGAAGTGGGTCTCACGGGATATTTTGATGTGATACTGGGGGGCGACAATGTAAAAGCCGGCAAGCCTGCACCGGATATATTCCTTACCTGTGCGGGGCTTATGAAGTGTGAACCTGTGGATTGTTTCGTGGTAGAGGATTCTTATAATGGCATCAGGGCCGCAAGTAATGCCGGTATGCACCCGATAATGGTTCCGGATCAGATGCCTCCAAATGAAGAAATGGAGTCTTTATCTGAAGTGATCCTTGATGATCTGAGACAGGTGTCTGATTATCTGGAGTCAGCCTGGAAACAGTCATGACCCCCGAAAACTATTGACAAATAATACCAAAACCACTATAAAAGTATAGTGGTTTTTAGAAAAATAATGCAGGAGGAGTTTTGCAATGAACAAAACAGAATTAGTTGCAGCTATAGCTGAAAAATCAGGTCTTACCAAGAAGGACGCTGAGATAGTTATAAATGCATTCACAGAGACCGTTGCCACAGAGCTTAAGAAAGGTGAGAAGGTCCAGCTTGTAGGCTTCGGTACATTTGAGGTATCCGAGAGGGCTGCACGTACGGGACGTAATCCCCGTACAGGCGAGACAATGAAGATCGCAGCATCAAAGACACCCAAGTTCCATCCCGGCAAGGCATTCAAGGATGCTATAAGCTGAGAGTTTTAGCAGTATTGCTGAAATTACCATGTATTTATGATCGCGGAGCGTTCGGACATAAGGAGCCGGGGGCTCCGTGGTTTTTTATCGGAGGGGATAATGAGACTGGACAAGTATTTAAAAGTATCAAGGCTTATAAAACGACGTACGGTAGCCAATGAAGCCTGTGACGCAGGCAGGGTAAAGATCGGGGATAAGGTTGCAAGAGCTTCGGCTGAAGTCAGGCCCGGTGATGAGATAACCATATCCTTCGGAAATAAGGAGACAAGGGTCAGGGTGCTTTCTGTTACGGATGCCGTAAGGAAGGAAGAAGCTGCGGAGATGTTTGAGTATATCTAAGCAGACCACAAGATATAGTGGTTTACATAAGTTGAGACCACTAATTTCTTCAAAAAGTCCTTAAAAAGCCTGAAAAAACTTGACTTTACGGCTTTTCGATAATATTATGACACTGTATATGATGTTGATGTTTTTGCCTTTTTTCAGCAAAAAATTGTTACATCTGACATAAAAAGGCGATATTTAAAGGTGTGTAAAAGTAGTGGGTTTCGGTAAGGCTGCAGGAAAGAAAAAGAAGAAGAGCAAGGCATTGTTCCTGAAGGAAAAAAATACGGGAGCAAAGTTCATTAACTATATTCTTTTAGTGGGGATAGTTCTGTTCCTGGGCATATTTTTCATGGTCATATCTTCACTGAGGCTGCAGAAGGCTGAGCTGGACGAAAAGCTTGATGATGTTAAGCTGGCAACTGATGCGGAAAGAGTCCGTACAGCACAGCTTGATGAGCAGAAAGTGTATACCCATACCAAGGAATTCATAGAGGAACAGGCAAGAGAGACCTACGGTCTTTTGTATGACGGAGAGATACTCTTTGTCTGCGGGGAAGAGTGAACAGCAGGGATGCAGCCGTAACCGGAAGAATCTACAGATTCCGAACAGCTACCGTTCATAGTGGAAAATGCAGCAGTCATACGGCAGAGCCGCATGGCTGTTTTGTTATCACAAGGCTGCGTGTAACAGGGGATGAATGAATAAGCGCGATATAAAAATAAAAGTAAATGAATTCATTGAGGAAAACGGGCTCATAGCAGACGGCAGCACCGTGCTGGCTGCAGTTTCCGGCGGCGCGGATTCACTATGCCTTCTATATGTGTTGCATGACATCATGGAATCCGGCAGGACAATTGAATTAAGGGCGGTACATGTGAATCACCATCTGCGGGATGAAGCTGATGAGGATGCGGACCATGTAAGAGTGTGCTGTGAAAGTCTTGGCATACCTTTAGCGGTTTATGATGTTAATGTAGAAGAGCGGATGGAGCGTGAAGGCGTCTCCTGCGAGGAAGCAGGGAGAATGCTTCGGTATGAGGCATTTGAGGAGGAAGCTGGAAAAACAGGCGGTAAAGAGGTCCTTATTGCCGTGGCGCATACTATGAACGACAGGGCAGAGACCATGCTCATAAATATGTGGAGGGGCAGCGGGCTGAAAGGTCTGGTCGGCATTCCTGTCCGCAGGGGAAATATTATCAGGCCACTGCTTTGCCTGAGCCGGGAGGATACTGAAACGTATCTTGATGAGTGCGGTGTTTCCTACTGTATGGATAAAACAAATGCAGAGGATGACTACACCAGGAACCGCATCAGGCACCATATCCTTCCGAAAGCGGAAGACTCGGTTAATGAGCAGGCTGTGCTTCATATGAATGAAACCGCGGATCAGATCATGAAGGCTGATGACTATATTGAGGCAGGAATAAAGGCGGCATATGCAGAATGCGTGAGGGAAGAAAATGATCTTTCGGTTTTGTATATAGATAAAAACAGCTTCCTTTCACTTCATGAGTATATGCAGGAGCGGCTTCTGCTTAAGTGTATGGAAAGGGTGTGCGGAAAAGCTAAGGATATTTCTGCTGTCCATGTGAAGGCTCTCAAGGGACTTTTTTCCAAGGAACGGGGAAAACGCCTGGACCTGCCGTACTACATTACAGCGGTACGTAAGGACAGTTATGTGGCAATGTACCTGCAGCCGGATAAATTCATAGGCAGAAACAAGCCGTCTGCAAAAAAGAGTCAGTAAAACCCGTGCTATGGCAGAGACTTTGTAATTATGGTAAAATAAATGTTGCTTTTTCGGTTCAGCCGGAAAAGGAAAATATGCAGGTATAGTCAGATCATGGAGGTAATCGCATGGTAAAAGATGATATCACTGTTTTGATAACGGAAGAAGAAATAAACAAGCGGATAAAAGAAATGGGCGAGGAGATCAGTAAAGCCTATGAAGGCAGGGAGATTCATCTCATCAGCATTTTAAAGGGCGGCGTATTCTTTACCTGTGAGCTGGCAAAGCGGATAACAGTTCCCGTATCCGTGGATTTCATGTCCGTATCAAGCTACGGCAGTTCCAAGGTGTCCAGCGGAGTGGTTAAGATCATCAAGGATCTTGACGAGACCATAGAGGGCAAGGATGTGCTGGTGGTTGAGGATATAATAGATACCGGTACTACCCTGAGCTATCTTATGGAAATGCTTGCCCAGAGGAGGCCCGCAAGCCTCGCACTCTGCACACTTATGGACAAGCCTGAGCGCAGGATCCATGAAGTGAAGGTTGACTATACCGGCTTCGAAGTGCCGGATAAGTTCATTGTGGGCTATGGTCTTGATTATGCCCAGCATTACAGGAATCTTCCATATATAGGAGTGATAGAAAATTGAAGAATAAGTCAGGTTTGTTAATCTATTTTATTTTTGTGCTTCTGCTGGTGGGAGCTGCGCTTTGGATAAGCACCAGTGCAAAACCACAGTCTGTTTATACCGTGGATGAGTTTAAGGGAGCGGTTAAAGACGGTGATGTGGTTTCACTTACCATTACCCAGAACAGGGAAGTGCCTACAGGTATTGTAACGGTGGCCTTCAAGGACCACAGCAGCAACCGCTTTAATGTGTCGGATGTAAATGATGTTGAAAAGTATGCGGAAAAGAATGACATCCCCTATCTTGTAAAGGACGTTCCGAAGGAAAGCTGGTTTGTAAAATATGTCCTTCCCGCACTTATCGTTGTTGTTGCAATCGTATTTATCTATGCGATGATGAACGGTGCGGCAGCAGGCGGCGGAACCGGCGCAAGAATGATGAATTTCGGCAAGAGCCGAGCACAGCTTATTACTGATTCCAAGATCACCTTCAAGGATGTTGCGGGCCTTATGGAAGAAAAGGAAGACCTGGATGAGGTCGTGGACTTCCTGCGGGATCCGGAGAAATACAATAAGCTGGGAGCACGTATCCCCAAGGGCATACTTTTGGAGGGACGGCCCGGTACCGGTAAGACCCTGCTTGCAAAAGCCATAGCCGGAGAGGCGCAGGTGCCTTTTTATTCCATATCCGGTTCTGACTTCGTGGAGATGTTCGTAGGTGTGGGTGCTTCACGTGTAAGGGATCTTTTCAGTGAGGCTAAGAAGAATGCACCCAGCATAATATTTATAGATGAGATAGACGCAGTTGCAAGGCGCAGGGGCACCGGCATGGGCGGTGGTCACGATGAGCGCGAGCAGACCCTGAACCAGATGCTGGTGGAAATGGACGGCTTCGGAATAAACGAAGGCATTATCGTGCTGGCGGCGACCAACCGTGTGGACATACTGGATCCTGCTATAATGCGTCCCGGACGTTTTGACCGAAAAATCACCGTATCGGCACCGGATGTAAAGGGACGAGAGGACATCCTCAGGGTGCATGGTGCAAATAAGCCCCTGGGATCTGATGTAAGCTATGAGGAGATTGCCAGGACTACGGCGGGCTTTACCGGTGCTGACTTGGAAAACCTTCTTAATGAAGCGGCGATCCGCGCGGCTAAGGACAAGAGGGAATTTATTACGGATGAGGACATAAAGAAGTCCTTCATAAAGGTAGGAATAGGAACAGAACACAAGAGCCGTCTCGTTTCGGAAAAGGAAAAGAAGAACACGGCATATCACGAAATGGGTCATGCCATACTTTTCCATGTGCTTCCTTTAGTGGGACCTGTATATACCGTGTCTATTATTCCTACGGGACCCGGAGCGGCAGGCTACACCATGCCTCTGCCTGACAGGGATGACCTGTATGCTACAAAGGCTCAGATCGAGCAGGATATAATGGTCACCTTAGGCGGCAGGATAGCGGAGGAGCTTATCTTCGGAGATGTGACGACCGGGGCGTCCAATGATATTAAGCAGGCTACCAAGGCTGCAAGGAATATGGTTGTGAAGTATGGCATGTCAGAGCTTGGCATGATCAATTATGAAGAGGGAGACGAGGATGAGGTGTTTATCGGAAGGGATCTTGCCCATGCGAGACGCTTCAGCGATGCCAAGGCTGCCGAGATCGATGCCCAGGTCAAGATGATAATCGATAAGTGCTATGCAGAAGCAAGGAAGGTTATAGAGGAACATATGGATGTGCTTCATGCCGGTGCAGAGCTTCTGATAGAGAAAGAACGTATCAACAGGGAGGAATTTGAGGCGCTTTTCGAGAATTGAGGCAAAGTTGCACAAAAACTTATGCAAAAAATACTAAAATTTGTTCAATTTTGGAATAGCCTGAATATAGCACCTTTGGTATTATACTGAATGTAACCCCCAATACATTTATAGTTTTTGCTATAACCCCATAAGAAAGAAATACCTTCTCTGAAAATGACAGAACCTTTAAGG
>JAILDD010000143.1 GCA_024689605.1 Lachnospiraceae bacterium | reverse complement strand
TGATAACCCGGAAACACTTCTTATAAGAGCCTTGTTTTCCTCGATATCAGATGTACCGAATTTGCTGTCTTCACCTGCAATATTCACTTCCACAAGAATATCCGCCACGATTTCTTTTTTTGCAGCCTCTTTCTCTATTGCTTCAGCCAGATGCAGGGTATCCACGCTATGGATCAACGCTGTCCTTCCGATAATATATTTGATCTTGTTCGTCTGGAGATGCCCTATCATATGCCATCTTATATCCTCAGGCATTTCGGGGATCTTGTCACACAGCTCCTGTACTTTATTTTCACCAAAATCCCTGCTTCCGGCAGCATAAGCTTCCTTGAGCATTTCCAGAGGCTTGGTCTTGCTGACGTTGATAAGAACCACATCCTCCGGATTCCTTCCGCTTCTTTTGCAGGCCGCACCGATTTTTTCTTTAACTGTTTTAATATTTTCCGAAATCATTTTCTCCCCTTTCACAACGTTTGGAACGCTTGCCTATTCGTAAATGAACTCATCATCAACTACAGATTCCGAATCCAATATAATATAGTCGTATTCCCTGAGACCATACACTGTATCCGGAGCTATGATGTTGTATTCATCATTATGATCCAGTATATGTATCTGGCAGAACTGTGCATAGCCTTTATTTATATTATATACTCCCATGAGGGAATCCGTATCCTGCACAACAAACCTTTGCTGTGTATCTTCCCTGATGAGTACATCTCCGTACTTAAGCTGTGTATTATCTACATAATACAGATCATCTTTTTCGGAATATACATTTACTTCCAGCGGTGTTACTGTAGCTTCACCGCTTTCCAGATATGTCTGTTTCATAAAAGTCTTAGTATCCTTAGTGCCGTTTTCCTCTTCTTCGGACTCGCTGACAGCAAATTCCACGGGTACTGTAAAGAATCTTTTTGTAGCAACAGAAGAAACGGGTACTTTCAGTCCTGTGATTCCGTCAGTAACGATTTCGATATCCGTGAATCTTTCCGAGCAGAAATTCAATACTGAATTGTTGAAACCAAGCGTTACTATATCCTGGCCGCCATCCATTTCTATGACGGTAACCTTTCCGTTAAGCACTTCATTATTCCGTCTGAATCTTACCGGAACGTAGCCGTGTCCCAATAGCATTGAAGCGTAGTCATCATTGGCCGCTATAGCAACACTCCAGTTTTCTGAGTTGATAAGTTTATATACAAAATCCCCCTGGTCTACCATATCACCGGTCATCAGCTGTGTTTTATGGTATCCCGAGCCTTCCAGCAATGAAAAAGTCAGATCATTTGCCGAAACACTGTCATACTCATCCGTATAGAATGCAACATATCCATTATGATCTGAATGCATTATAGCCGCTGTCCCGGATGTGCCTGACTCTATCTGAGCCCTTAATCCTGCGGCTGATATGGAGAGAATGCTTGAGCTGATATCGTGCAGGAAATCATAATTTGTTCTGAAATCTTCCGGCTTAAACTGTCCTGCAAAATCTCCTATCTCCATTTTCAGCCTGCTCTGATCCTCTTTTGAAAGTTCGGTACTGAGTTCACCGGCAGCCCCCATAAGAGTTCCGCGTTCGTCTACAGCATATACCGGAGAACCTATCCCGACATGCTCTCCTTCTCCGGCAAAGCATATAAGAGTCCCTGAAACCGGTGCGGTATAGTTCTTTTCACTGCGAATGATAAGAGCTTTGTATGTGTTATTGATGGCCAGCGAACCGTTTCTGACCATGTACGAAGTGATATTCTTCTTATCGACTATCTGAGTAAAGAGCACAATTAAATAAAAGAGGAAGATTGCAATGATTATAACAAGAAATCCTCCTCCGTAAACTTTTATACTCTTTTTTAAAGCTGCCCTTTCGGAAACTCTCTTTTGGGAAAATTTATTTTTGTCCTGTCTATCCGTTTTTTTTGCAGCACTGACTTTTTTTGACCTTTGGCCGCGTCTCATTTTACTTAAGAATACTGTCCTTATAGCTGTCAGGAATGTCAGCCTCATCTACAGACATTGCCATATTAAAAGTGATGCCTGTCTTCTCGCTGAGCTGATCGAATTTATCCAGAATCCCACCAAGCTCGGATACTTCAAACTTGCCCAGCTTCTTGAAACTATCAAAATATAACTGCTCAATATCGCGATCCTGGGAGATTATCCCACAGACAAAACCATAAAATTCATCTATCGAAGAAAAATTGAATTCAGAAACATCAATAAGCCTTACTTTGTTGTTGATCTCGTACATATGTCTTGTGCTCTTGTCAAGATATACGAGATGTCCTTTTGCGTCCTTGATTGCATTGTTGGCAAGATCCAGTAACCTGAGTGTCTTGCCTGTCCCCTCATTTCCGATTATAAGCTTAATCATATCAAAATACCTCCGAAAGTGAATTTTTAGTAAAAATTTACTGAATTTATTATACCCTAAGAGTCTGCTATTTTCAATAGCTCTGACAGGGTATTATATAGTGTTCCCTCGTCTTTTGCCCCCATGACAACAGCTATGTACGACTTGCCCGAAGTGTTATGCGCAAGCAGTATGAGGCACCTTCCTGCAGAGGAGGTGCTGCCGGTCTTTCCTCCTGTTACTGTGATACCTTCCGGCGCATCCTTTCCGCCATTAACGAACATATCGGTATTGGTGATCGTTTTTGTTTTGACAGTTCCGTCAGATGCATTATAGCTTATCTGGATCGATGGCGTATTGATCATCTCCAAAAAATCCGGATATACAAGGAGCTGTCGGAATATCAGGTACTGGTCATAGGCCGTGGAATAATGCTCCGCCGCATCCAGCCCGTGAGGATTCACAAAATGCGTCCCCGTACAGCCTAAACTCTCTGCCCTTTCATTCATCATCTGTACAAAACGCTCTTCCCCAGTAATTTCTCCGTCTTCTTCCAGCCTGCTCCCGGCTGTGCTGTCACCTGCATACTGCGCCAGAGCTAAGGCTGCATCATTTCCTGACTGAATAAGGGTTATCTCCAGAAGCTGTCTTATCGTTATTCTGTCACCGGGCTTCAGTCCGAAACGCTGTACGCCCTCTTCCTTTATCGAAACCTCACCTATAGTGATCACGTCATCCAGCCTGTCACTATACTTTTCAAATATGATCAGTGCCGTCATAAGCTTGGTGAGTGAGGCGGGTGAAGTCTTAGCGGTAGCATTCAGTGAATACAGTACAGCGGCGTCATCTTCATTATAGATTGCAGCGGAAAAGACACTGTCTTCTTCCGAAAGTGATGCAGATATGAGATTATCCGAAACAGCGGCAATATCTTCCGCAAAAAGCGGGAGCGTATCATACTCGTCTACCGGATTCAGGGTAAAGCTCTGATTATTATCCATGCTTCCGTATGGCAGTTCTATATCCGATGCCGTACAGGATGTCAGGATAAATAAGGCGGGCAGAAATGAAAAAACAGTATAAAGTTTTCTATTCTTTATACATTTCACGGAAATCCATGTCTCCCCTGTCCAATGATTTTATAAGAAGTTCAGCTGTTGCAAGATTGGTTGCCAGCGGAATATTATGCATGTCACAAAGCTGCAGGAGATTATTGGCATTCACTTCATGTGACATGGGATTTAACGGATCCCTCAGAAAGATAACAAGATCTATCTGATTATGTTCTATCTGCATGGCAATCTGCTGTCCTCCACCGAGATGCCCTGCAAGAAACTTGTGTATCTGAAGATTTGTAACATCCTCTATCTGCCGCCCGGTGGTACCGGTTGCATATATTTCGTGTTTTCCGAGTATACCCCTGTAAGCAATACAAAAATTCTGCATGAGTTTTTTCTTTGCATCATGAGCGATTAAAGCAATCTTCATCTTTTTCCTTTCTGCCTGATCATCACAGGTCATTTATATCTCTGAACTTATCTGTCCTAATTCTGTCGTTTTTCTCGGAGGCTCCTTACGGTGCAGTCCCACGCTTAAAACAAAGCCCATTCCAATATACAGACTTACAAGAGAGGTAAGTCCATAACTGACAAAAGGAAGCGGTACACCGGTATTCGGTGTCAGTCCTGTCGTAACGGATATGTTTAAAAAACTCTGTACACCGACGATGGTCCCCACCCCAAAGCATATCAGCTCTCCTGCCGTGTCACCTGCTTTTATGCCCATGTAGAAACAGACACCGGCTATCACCATGAGAAGAATTATCACTGACGCACAGCCTATAAAACCCATTTCCTCGCCTATAACCGCAAAGATAAAATCAGTCTGTGCCTCTGATATATAATTTCCGTTTATAACGGATGAAACCTCGTTATTATCAAGTCCTTTTCCTGTAAGCTTTCCGGATCCTATGGCGGTAATGGAATTTTCCGTCTGCCACGCATCCGTAAGAGCATATTCCTCAGGATCAAGCCATGCAAGTATCCTTCGCTGCTGATAATCCTTTATCAGATGCTGGTCAGGCTGAAGCACAAGGAACAGGAAAACAGCAGCCGCAGGTATTGTGACCGCAAGAACTCCCATAATGATCTTTCGGCTCAGTCCGCCGATATATATAAGCATACAGAAAACCACTCCCAAAAGTATTGTGGTGGAAAGATCCGGCTGCTTTACGACCAGAATCAGCACGGGAGCCAGGAGTGCCAGCATTATCAGTATATTTTTCAAAGTATTAAGATTTTCTTTATTGTCCATTATAAACTTGGCATAAAAAAGTATCAATAAAATCTTGGCAAGTTCCGACGGCTGAAATTTTATATCTATAAAAGGTATCATCAGCCATCTCTGTGCATTATTTGCAGAATCGCCGAAAACTTCTACCAGAATAAGCAAAGCAATATTCAGTCCGTATATCAGCCAGTGGAACTTCAGAATAAGATTGTAGTCAAAAAATGAAATAAAAAACATCACAAAAACGCCCAGTATCATCCCCGCTATCTGCCTGGACTGAACCGATTCCTTTGCGCTTCCTATAGCCATTATACCGATTATATTAATCGTAATAATGAGCAGAACAAGAAAGACATTATAATTTTTCAGTTGAAGTTTCTGTCCCATATTCTTAATTTATGTCTGTTTAAAATGCCTGTTTTAATGCAATACTTTTATCAAAAATCCGAAGCCTCAGTCTCCGGCTGAGGTTGCGGTCGCATCTGATGCATTACCTGTAATGAGATCGCTGTGTTCTTCCAAGTCAAAATAATATTTTATCACATCACACCCCATCTGGGCTGCAAAGTCGGATGAATAACCGTTTGCTATACGTACAGCCAGTGCAATCTTTGGTGCATTTGCAGGTGCAAATCCTACAAAGAGCGCATGGTTCGGTTTATTTGCAGACTCCTGGGCAGTACCTGTCTTGCCTGCACATACCATATCGATATTGTTAAAATACACCTTATCCGAAACCACTCCTTTCATTCCTGTATGAATGGTATTCCAGAGTTCCGGTGAAAGTATCACCTGGTTCCTGATCTTTGGCTTGGCTGTATATGTGGTCACACCTGATGAATTCCTTATCTCATGGATAAGAGTCAGGTCATAAACGGTTCCCCTGTTTGCCACTGCACTGACATATCTTGCCAATCCGGCAGTTGTATAGTTGTGGGTACCCTGTCCAATAGCTGAAGCAACGGGATACTGATCTGATATCTCCGGTGTGGACTCAGTAATTTCTACACCGGAAGGGGCTCCCAGTCCGAACTCAGCCGCATATTTTGCAATACGTTCCATACCGTATGTGTCATTATAACCGGTGCCATCGTCGGCGAGCCTGTATCCAACTTCATAGAAATAACAGTTGCAGGAGTTCTGAATAGCTCCTGAAAGAGAAAGCTCCCCGTGGCTTCCGGGATAAATCCAGCAGTTGTGCTTTATGCCGGTAAGTTTTGTGAAACTGCCTTCACATTCTATTATAGACCCGGTATCAATAACCCCTTCCTCCACACCGGCTACGGAGGTGACCATCTTGAAAGTGGAACCCGGCGCAGTCTTCTGCTGCGTGGCATAATTCCACAGCGGTTTTGAACGGTCAAATGTAAGCTTTGCCAAATAGGCCGAATCAGCGGTATTTGCCAGTTTATTATTGTCATATCCCGGATACGAGACTAAAGCCAATACCTCTCCGCTGTTCGGATCTGTTATCACACAGGATCCTGAACAGGGCTCAAGCCCTAACTGCGCCGGAGTGATTCGAAGCTTCGATACCAGACCAACCATGAAAGCATATGCGGTGGTATCTCCGTTTTTTAGCGCTATGAGTTTCTCATCCTCGATCTGTATAACATCCTGTTCCCATAGTATCATCTCCAGCTCCCTGCCGGTCACCACATCATCCCGGATAAGATACTTGTATATCCTTACAGAAAAATCGCTGTTAGTCATCAGTTTTTCTATAATATACTCAACCAGGGCATTATATACCTCACTCGAATCAGAATATCTGTCTTCAAGCGTAAGCTTGGTCAGATCAACCCACTGCTTAGAAATGCAGTAGCTTAAATACTCATGAAGACTGATGTCTTCGGCAGTATGCCACCTGATATACATTTCATCTGTCTGGTCTACCCTGTCTGATAAAATAACCCCGTAATTGTCAGAAGACAGCATGGACACGATAAAGCTTTCATACTCCTGGTATTCAGGCGGGAGTTCGCTGTAGACAGTATTTTCCTTTGTCAGTTCATTTCTGAGTTCGGCAATGACCACATCCCTCTGCGCATCAAATTTTTCATACACCGCTTTTTCATTTTCTGCGGCATAGGGTTTATCCATATGGTTCAGATCTATTACATGATTTGATATAAGTGCATAATATATATCATAAATGGATATCATCTTGTTTCTGCCTGTAGTACTGATATCCTTATCTTCTACGATACGGCTCACCAGTATTCCGGCAATCTTCTGTTCCAGCAGATGGTAAACAGCCATTTGAAGCTCAGAATCTATCGTAAGATAGATATCATTACCGGCAACAGGATTTACCACATTTTCGGTTTCCAGGATCTTGCCCAGGTTATCAACAAAAAGAGTCTCACTTCCCTTCTGGCCCTGAAGCTCCGATTCCATTGAGTATTCTATTCCGGTCTTCCCGACATAATCATTGGTGGAATAATTAGGGTCACTGGCGGAATACTCCTCATATTCCTCCTCGGAGATTCGGCCTGTGTATCCTATTATCTGGGAAAAATATACGCTATGATTGTATCTTCTGATGGTATCCTCAGCTATAGTGACACCCTGCAGGAGATTCTCATTTTCCATTATTTCCGCAACAGTTTCTTCGCTCACATCAGTGGCAATGGTGGTCGCAATATACTTTTGGAAAGCGTTCAGGCTCATCTTGTATCTGATAATGACAATATCCAGCATCTCTTTTTTGGAATATCCCATCATAGCCATGAATCCTGATGTGGATCCGTTTTTTTCGGAATATGTACCCACGCCGTATTTTGATTTTGAGCACAGATAGCTCATGACTTCGTCGGGATTAGCCGTACGCTGTTCATAGCTCAGATCGGAGATCATGGATTTACCGTATATGTCAGCCAGAAAACGCTGGTGTTTAGTACCTGTATACGAAAAGCAGTAGTTATCGTTTTCATCGATATAAATACCGAAATCACTGATTATTGAATCATTGTGTTTCTCTATTATCCTGACAGCCTTGATTATTATGTCATTTAGCTGTCTGTTTTTTGATGAACCTGATTCTATGGTATCAGTTATTGTCACGGAATAAGCTAACTCATTGTATGCAAGCAGAACACCGTTACGGTCATAGATATTTCCCCTGGTACTCGGAAGACTCACCTGCTTTTCAATACTCAGGGTAAAATTAGAGCGGTAGTAGTCACCGTTTACTATCTGCAGCGAAAAAATCTTGGATATCAGGACAGCCATGAACAGACCAAGCATAATAAACGGCAGCAGGAACCTGGAAGTGAGAAATGATACTATCCGCGCTTTGATTTCTTCAAACATCAGATGATCTCCTCACTTTCCTTATTTTTTTTCTCAGGAATATAATTTATGAATTTTTCCTCAAGAAGCAGAAGCAGAGGATATATCACCACTCCGCACACCAGTGTAAATACCAGTTCCGGCAGGAAAATCCCCTTCATATAAAACCTGATGTTAAAATCCCCCTGCAGCGCATAGGCAAAGAAATATTTCAGCATCAGGAACACAACATCCGATACGATAAGTGACAGCAGAGGAAGCTTGTAATCTTCCTTATTGTAGAGCTTATGTGCCAGCCCGTTGAAAAATCCTATATAGGCATAGAGCATCGCATAGAATCCCAGAATATCCATGAAGAATATGTCCAGCAGGAGTCCACAGAAAAAACCTGTTATTATGCCGTCATGCTCCCCTCTCATCAGTCCGTATACGCACGTAAGTATAAGCAGAAGATTTGGCAGCGAGCGTCCAAAAGGTACGTACCTGAAGACAACTGTCTGCAGTGAAAAGAAAAACAATAATAAAACGAAACCCGTCAACCACTTCTTTATATTCATAAGCTTTAGTCCGGTGTCTGCTTCAGCTCGGTTATGACAAGCACCTCCGACAGGTGCTGGAAATCCACCACCGGCGTGATATAGCCGGACTTTGTCATATTATTAGCGTCATAGTCCACAGTATCTATATAGCCTATCATTATGCCGGGAAGATATTTGGAGCTGATATTCGAAGTAACTACTTTATCGCCGCTGTTTACATCATCGTCATCATCAAGGAGACCGGAATAGGAAATAACTCCGCTTTCTATAAGCTCCATACTGCCGGATACCATCATATTATCCTGGGAATGGAGCACCTTTGCGCTTACATTGGCATCATTGTTTATGATTGTATTTACTCTTGCCCAGTTTGTGCCTACTTCCGTCACTATACCTACAAGTCCCGACCCTGCAATAACATTCATATCGACAGCTATGCCATCTGCGCTGCCTTTATCGATTATGAATGAATCAAACCAGTTGCCGCTGCCGGCAGCTATGATCTTGGCGCCGACCTTGTCATATTCGGAATAAGTATCATTGAGTTCAAAGAGCTCCCTTAAGGATGTAAGTTCATAGTAATCCTGCATAAGAAGCGTGTTCTCACTGTTCAGCGTATTTATCTCCTCTTTAAGTGCAGCATTTTCAGCACGAAGCTCTTCTATTGTTTTTTTCTGTTCCAGGGAGTTAACTATCATTGAACTTAAATTTGTCATCCCTTTCTGAAAAGGAACTATGACAAATCCGGCAACGCTGTTAAGGGCGTTGCCCTGAATATTCATAGAAAAAGTCGTGATCATAAGCCCAAGACAGATGATCGTAACTATAAGCAGGAGATATTTTCCGGGAATCTTTTTCCGTTCCGGTTTCTTTTTTATTACAGGCATTACTTATTTTCCTCAACGGAAACAGCTAAAGACGCATACCTTTTTTCATGCATGATCTTTTTAAGCCCGCTTACAACGGTAGCTACCGGCTCATCCGATACATTCACGATAAGCCCTGTCGCATCAGCTATCATATCCGGAAGATGAGCTAACTGGGATCCGCCGCCGGTAAGGTATATGCCGTTATGATAAATGTCTGCGCCGAGTTCGGGCGGAGTCCGTTCAAGTATCTGCTTGATATTGTCGATTATCTGATCGATATTTTCTCTCATGCTCTCGAATATAAGCTCTGTATCGATCTGTTTTTCAACGGGGAGTCCCATGACAATGTCTCGTCCATATACAATGGCACTCTGGCCTGTGGCCTGCACGTCGCGCATTGCGATCTTCAGCTTTTCTGCGGTTTTGCTTCCTATCATGAGGCTGTATTCTTTTCTGACTGCAGCCTTTATGGCCTCATCAAACTTCTGACCACCCACTTTGATAAGCCTTGATGCCACAATACCTCCAAGGGATAAAAGCGAGATTTCCGTAGTCTGATAACCTATATCGACCATGAATACACCCTGACTGGTCTTTACATCTATATCCATACCTATACCATCCGCAACCGCTTTTTCAACGATATAAACCTTCTTAGCGCGTACATTGCTGTCCAGTACCAGGTCATAGAATGCTCTTCTTTCTACTTCAGTGATATTGTTCGGAACCGTAATATAATAATCCGCAGGCTTTATGGAACCTTTGCACAGGTCATTGATGAAAAAATGTACCAGTGTATCCATATTCCTGATATCAGCTATCACGCCGTCCACTACCGGGAATGAAACCGTGATATTATCCGGTGCCTTTTCATACATATCAAAGGCAGAATCTCCGTATGCCAAAAGGGTATCACGCCCCTCTATGGCTATCATATTCTTTTCCATCATGAACTTGTCATCATTTCCGTTATATATCCTTATATTGCTGGATCCCAGATCGATCCCGTATGCACTGATTCCCATTATTTCCCTTTCTGCCGCTTTCAGCGGGTTACTAAATACGTTCTCACCGTCAGTTCACCTGCCGGTATTGCCTTTCACCAGGCAGGACTTTCGGAAATTAATATATCAAAAATACGATTATAGTTCTTATATTTTTGCAACAAAAAATAAAAAGCGAAAAATAAGACGCTCTTAGGTAACACATTTTAACATAAATTGAGATTTTTGTATATGAAATCCGGAATATCTTCCGAAGGCTGCTTAAAATCCGAACGGTTTACTTTAATAAATTCATCCTTATTCCTAAACCAGGTCATTTGCCTCTTGGCAAAATGTCTGCTGTTAAGCTTTATTTTATATACGGCTTCATCAAGAGTGCATTTTCCATCAAGATACTCGAGGATCTCACGGTAACCTATCCCCTGCATGGATGTTGCATTTGATGGAATATTTCTCGCCTTAAGTCTCTTTACTTCCTCTAAGAGTCCCTTTTCCATCATGATATCTACTCTTTTATCAATACGTTCATAGAGCAGAGCCCTTTCATCAGTCAGGAAAAAACAGTCAGCATCATATACTGCTTCTTTTTCTTTCATTTTAGCATTATGCTCTGAAATAGGATAAGCATTGAGCTTATAAAATTCCAGGGCTCTTATGACACGCTTTATATTGTTCTCATGGATTATGGCTGCAGATGCCGGATCGACTGATATAAGCTCTTCATAAAGCGTACGCTTTCCTTCCGGTGTTTTTTCCTTTTCCTCAAGTTCTTTGCGGAGCTCTGAAGTTTCTTCTTCCTCAAACTCTGTTCCATGGAGGACAGCCTGAATGTAGAAGCCTGTGCCTCCGGTCATTATCGGGATTGCGCCTCTGGATGTAATATCCTTAATGGCCTCATCCGCCATTTTCTTGAATAAAAGAACATTGAAATCCTGTTCCGGTTCCAGAATGTCAATCAGGTGATGCGCAACACCGTCCATCTCCTCTACAGTGACCTTGGCAGTACCGATATCCATACCTTTATAAACCTGCATCGAATCGGCAGATATCACTTCACCATTTATTTTTTTTGCAAGCTTTACTGCGCAGTCGGATTTCCCAACGGCCGTCGGCCCGCTTATTATAACTAATTTTTCTTTCATAAAGCATATTCCTGCGTATCGGAAGGCATTGTATTCTGTACTAAAACAACCGGGCTGCATACCCTGATCGGTATCAGCTCACGATACGCTTAAATTTCTTCTCAAGTTCTGTTCGGCTTAAGGAAAACATAGTCGGTCTCCCGTGTGGACAATGGTAAGGATTCTCAAGGGTGAGAAGCTCGTCCAGTATCTTGTCCATCTCTTCACGGCTTATCATATCTCCGCCTTTTACGGCAGATTTGCAGGCAACTGAAGCCATGATCTTATTTATGATATCAGGTGTTTCGCGCACCCCCCGCAGACACAGGTCATTAAGTATTTCCATAAAGAAAGTCTTTGCATCTTTTCTGTACAGTTCCAAAGGTACGGTATTAAGAGAATAATCCATTCCGCCGAAACTGTTTACTTCAAAGCCGAGCTCATCAAAATATCCTTTGAACCTTTCAAGGACTTCTCTTTCTTCGCCGGAAAGATTCACAATGATAGGAGGGTTTAGCTGCTGTTTATATATTTCACGCTCTTTGTATTTTTTTATAAGACGCTCATAATTTACCTTTTCATGAGCTGCATGCTGGTCTGCAAAATAAAGCTTTCCGTCATAGGTAAACATCCAGTATGTATTGAAAGCCGGTCCGATAAGTTCATAGCGTTTCCTTGCATTTGCGGATATAACCCGCTCCTTTGGCAGTATCTCAAGCTGGACAGCATTACGGTAAACAGGATTCTTATCTGTTCCTTGGGTATTTTTAGATGACGTGATCCCTTCATTACCGGATTCTGTATGGGATTCCTTATCGTGTTCTGTTTTAAATTCTGTATCTCTGTCACTTTCTGCAGAGATATTTACTTTGCTGAAATCCTGTAATATAACATCTTCATCATCCGAAAAATCTACGGTAAATATGTCGCGGTTGTCCTTTGTAAGCTTCGTAGAGTCAGCGGCTGATTCGGGAATATCTTTTTTATTTTTTTGCACATTGTCCAATGCAATGCTATTCTCAGTAATTATCGCATTCCTTCTGCCTGTCTCGTAAGGTTCCGGGGCTTCAGTAACCACCGGTGTGTACAGTTTTCTGTCGTGGTCTATCTCTGCTTCAGGGATCATTTCATGGGCGTGGAGCGCATCTGCCACAGCCTTTGCTATGTGCTCATACATACCCTCTCTGTCTTTAAAGCGCACGTCCATTTTTCCCGGGTGTACATTTACATCCACATCCCCTGCAGGCATACCTATGTGCAGGACGCAGAAAGGGAACTTATGCTGCATGGTATAGCCCTTATAGCCATCCTCAAGACCTCTGGCCACGATATCATTTTTGATATACCGGTTATTAAGAAAATAGTTTTCGAAATTCCTGTTAGGCCTGTTGACTGCAGGGGTTCCGAGATATCCGTCTATCACGATACCGTCACATTCATAATCTATGGCAACTGTCTCTTTAGCCATATCCCTGCCGTAAATGCGGTATATTACGTTCTGCAGGTCTCCGGAACCGGAAGTGTAAAAAACATTCCGTCCGTTTGAAACCAGTTTAAAAGAGATGTCAGGCCTTGAAAGCGCCAGATGCTCCATAAGCTCGGTTATGACATTCCCTTCAGTCGTAGCTGATTTTAAAAACTTTCTTCTTACAGGAACATTATAAAAAAGATGTGCGGCAATTATCGTTGTCCCACCGGGAGCACCGACTTCGGTCACCTGCCCTGCATTCCCTCCGTCTACTTCCAGCCTGTATCCCATCAGTGATTCTTTCTGCCGGGTTATCATTGTGACCTTGCTTACGGAAGCAATACTGGCAAGAGCCTCCCCCCTGAACCCCATAGATGCTACGTTTCTAAGGTCTTCAATACTGCGTATTTTGCTGGTGGCATGCCTTAAGAAAGCAGTCCCCATGTCTTCTTTAGCTATGCCGCAGCCGTTATCCGTAACCCTGATAAACTCTATCCCTCCGTTTTTTATCTCAACGGTAATGGCATCCGCTCCGGCGTCTATGGCATTTTCCGTAAGCTCCTTTACAACGCTTGCAGGGCGCTCAACCACTTCTCCTGCGGCAATCTGATCTATGGTATTGTTATCAAGTACCTGTATCTTACCCATTGTATATTTAGATTCCTGTTTTATCTTTTCCCCTTAATGCAAGCCCTTTGGCTTACCGAAACTCAACTAAAAGAAACCAGCCCCCGCTCCTTAAGGTACTGCACGGTCTTTAACATTCCGAACGCACCATGGGGAAAAGTAAGTCCCCCCTGGAAATATACGGTATACGGCTCACGAAGAGGCCCGTCTGCCGAAAGCTCTATGCTTGATCCTGACACAAAAGCGCCGGCTGCCATAATGACCGGCTCCTTATATCCCGGCATATCCCAGGGCTCGGGCTTTACGAATGAATCTACAGGCGATGCTGCCTGCACGCCTTCACAGAAAGCACAGAGTTTTTCGGGGGATTTGAGTTCTATTGCCTGTATGATATCGAAACGGTCTTCTCTGCTGTCAGGCCTTACCACAAAGCATTCTTCATTTCCGTCAGCTCCTCTGAATTTAAGCTTTTCATACATGGCAGCAGCAAATACCGAAGTCTTAAGTGCTGATGCGGTAACCGTCGGAGCAAGGAAAAGTCCCTGATAAAAAGAAGGCAGAGTCGTAAGGGATGCCCCCACTTCCTTTCCCAGTCCCGGGGAAGTCAGTCTGTAGGCAGCATTTTCAATACATTCCTTTTTTCCCACGAGATATCCGCCGCAGGGACACAGTCCACCGCCGGGATTCTTTATAAGCGAGCCGACGCACAGATCTGCACCATAGTCTGTTGGTTCATCTTCGCATACAAATTCACCGTAGCAGTTGTCCACCATTATTACCAGGTCATTCTTTATGCTGCGAAGAAATTCTATGAGCTCACCTATTTTCTTCGGAGACAATGTAGGTCTTGATGAATACCCCCTCGACCGCTGTATTGTCACCATGTGTGTCTTTTCACTGACAGCATTCCGGATTCCTTCAAAGTCAAAGCTTCCGTCTGCAAGGAGATCCACCTGGCGGTATACCACACCATATTCACGCAGGGAGCCGCTTTTGTGTGCGCTGTCTCCTTCTTCATCTATCCCGATCACGGATGTGAGTGTATCATAAGGTCTTCCCACAGGGCTTAAAAGTTCGTCACCCGGCCGCAGGTTGCTCATAAGTGCAAGTGCAAGTGCGTGGGTCCCGCAGGTTATCTGGGGCCTTACCAGAGCATCTTCAGTATGAAAAATATCAGCATAGACTTTTTCAAGGGTTTCACGGCCTATATCATTGTAGCCGTAACCCGTAGTCCCCAAAAGACAGGCTTCGCTGACATTGTTCTTCTGCAGGGCATCCAGAACTTTAAGCTGGTTTAATTCAGCCATATCGTCGATTTCTTCGAATCTTTTTTCAAGGCTTTTTCTTATTTCTTCGCCGAAATTAAAAGTCTCTTCATCAATTCCCAATTCTTTATGTATATTACTGTATTTCATATTTTCTTCTTCCTTATAAAACTCCCAAAGCAGCACCCGTAATTACACCTAAACGGTCACTGTGCGATCTATCTGCATTTATCAATATATCCCTATAAGCACAAATTAATACCGGTTATTAAGCTTCCCCTGAAGTCTGTAAAGCGTATTCAATGCATCCAGGGGGGTAAGCTCAGAAATATTAAGCCCCTTTATCTCATCCAGCACATCCTCGTCAGACACTGTATCCATAAAGCTAAGCTGACCTTTATCCACATCATCCAGCGCTTTCATGGTATTCTTTTTTGACAGGTCTGCCGGTGCTATGGCGGACAGGCTTTCCGTAATATCATTGTTCAGGAGCTGTGCCACGATATCCGTTGCACGGTTTATAACCGATTCAGGGAGGCCTGCAAGTTTGGCCACCTGTATACCGTAACTCTTGTCTGCACCGCCTTTTATTATCTTCCTTAAAAAGACAATATCATCTCCCTGTTCCCTGACCGCTATGCAGTAATTACTTACATTATCCATTTTGCCTTCAAGCTCTGTAAGCTCATGGTAATGTGTTGCAAAAAGCGTCTTTGCACCTATCAGCTTTTTGGAACTGATGTATTCTATTACTGCCCAGGCTATTGCAAGTCCGTCAAAGGTCGAAGTTCCTCTTCCAATCTCATCGAGTATCAGCAGTGAATCCGAAGTAGCGTTTTTAAGTATATTCGCCACTTCGTTCATTTCTATCATGAATGTTGACTGTCCGCTGGAAAGGTCGTCGGAAGCTCCCACCCTTGTAAAAATCCTGTCCACAATGCAGAGATTTGCACTCGATGCCGGCACAAACGATCCGATCTGGAACATAAGTTCAATAAGCGCTACCTGTCTCATGTAAGTGGATTTGCCTGCCATATTCGGTCCGGTTATTATCTGAATGCACTGCTTCTTTTTATCAAGATATGTGTCATTTTCTATGAACTGCTCATTCTTTATCATGTTTTCCACAACAGGGTGTCTGCCGCCTTTTATGTCTATGATACCCTTGTGGTTTATTGCGGGACGCACATAATGGTTAAGCTCTGCCACCAGTGCCAGTGAGCAGAAAACATCAAGCCTTGCTACAGCTTTTGCAGTCTTCTGTATACGATCTGTATTCTGTTCGATCCGGTCACGGAGCGCGCAGAAAATATCATACTCCAGCACCTGAAGCTTTTCCTCGGCATTGAGTATGCTGTCCTCAAGCTCTTTTAATTTCGGCGTGACAAATCTCTCAGCATTGGCAAGAGTCTGCTTGCGCATATAATCTTCAGGCACCAGATCCTTATAGGAATTGGTTACCTCGAGGTAGTAACCGAACACTTTGTTATATTTAATACGCAGGTTCTTTATCCCCGTGCGTTCCTTTTCCTCTGCCTCAAGCCCCGCCAGAAGCTGTTTTGCATTTGAAGAAATATATCGCAGTTTATCCACATCTTCATTAAAGCCGTCTTTTATGATACCGCCTTCACGGATAGTTATGGGCGGTTCTTCCATGATACAGCTCTCGATAGCAGATGTTATATCCTCCAGAGCATCAAGACCCTCGTTAAGTTCTTTAAGTGCATCAGAAGAGGATGCGCTTAAAAGCTTCTTGATAGCAGGCAAAACTGTTAGCGACCCCTTAAGGGCAAGCATATCCCTGGGATTGGCCGAATGATAGCACACCCTGGCCATAAGTCTCTCAAGATCGTAGACGGCATTAAGGTATTCCCTGAGTTCATCCCTGTCCATGCTGTTGTTCAAAAGCTCCTCACAGCCGTCCTGACGCTTTACAATCTCTTCTTCATCCGTAAGGGGCTGCTCGATATCGCATCTGAGCATTCTTGCCCCCATTGCAGTCCTGGTCTTGTCAAGTACCCAGAAAAGTGTCCCTCTTTTCTGCTTTTCCCGCATAGTCTCACACAATTCCAGATTCCTGCGGCTGGCAGAATCAAGAAGCATATATTTACCGCCGGAATACGGCTCTATGCGTGAAATATTGGATAATTCAGTCTTCTGCGTCTCATACAGGTACTGCATGAGAGCACCTGCGGCAACGATCCCCACTGGGAAATCCGAGATCCCGAGGGCAACAAGCGAGGTTACGTTAAAATGTTTTTTTAATATCTTTTCACAGTCTGTTATATCAAAATACCAGGTACCGATAGCTGAAACGGCTGTCTTTGATGTTTCCCTTAAACTTTCAAGCCAGGGATTCGAGATAAGCGCTGCCTCGTTGCATATTATCTCGCTGGGAGCGTGCCCAGCGATGTCATCTTTTAATTTGACTGAGGTATCCAGTTCAGTAAGGAAGAAATCCCCG
>JAILDD010000124.1 GCA_024689605.1 Lachnospiraceae bacterium | reverse complement strand
TACAGGGACTGCAGGCCCCAGATCCAGCTGACGAACCTCAAGCATATGATGTTCATGAACAGCTGGCTCCTGGCGGTTACGCTGATATTCCTGGGAATCAGGATATACGATAATTACGCGATATCCAGTGTCTTTGTGCGTTACAACATGAACGGACTTGACCGTGTGGGGATAGGTACCTTCGTCTGTTTCTTTGTGATGGCTCTGATAGGGGAAATATACGTTATACTCTGTCTGAAGAATCCCAAGTGGCAGTTTCAGTTTTTCATATATCCCAGCATGCTGCTTATGATGGGCTTCAGTCTGTTAGTATCTATAGCACAGCCCCAGAAGCCGGCAATACTCTTTTATGTTCTTCTTGTGCTTATTGCTGTTTCCTATATTGATACAGTCATAAATATGAGCATAGCATTAACTGTTTTTTCAATCGCGTTCTGGCTGAGCGTACAGTATGGTTTCCAGCCGCTGCGTTTTCAACAGAAACCCCCCTCAATAGTAAATGAGGATATTTTCTACACGGTGCTGATATTGTCGCTTTCACTGGTCCTGCACTATACCAGGCAGAGGACAAGGCTGCAGCAGTTCGTCACATATCTTAAGAATATTCAGATCACCAATGAGCTGGAGATAAAGTCGAGCTTTGATGCCCTTACATCGCTTTTCAACAGGGCAAGGTTTATGTCCATGGCGACGGAAGTCCTTAAAAGTTCACATGATGGTTATATAGTGGTCTGCCTGATGGATCTGGACAGCTTTAAACAGATAAATGATAAGCTGGGACACCAGATGGGGGATAAGGCACTGCAGATTACCGGACGGATCATTACTGAGGGACTTGGCAATTTTACAGAAACTCAGGATACTGACAGGAATGAACCGGCTCGCTTTTCCGAACTGGTAATGGAACAGAAATTAAGTTTTGCAGGACGCCTTGGGGGAGATGAGTTTATTGTGATGATAAGGGGTGAGGCTGACAGGGAAGGGGCAAAAGCCCGTCTCCAGGCAATTCTTGACAGCCTGAATGCCGTGAGCTTTGGAGAACTTAATGGAATACATGCATCATTCGGCGTGACAGAGATTACAGCAGATGATAATGATATAGACAAGGTATATAACCGTGCGGATGATGCACTGTATCGGTCGAAGAGGGCAGGAAAGAACCAGATAACATTCAGCGAAACAAAGGAAGGATTGGTATGAGCGGTGATATTTTAAAATATATTATAATCATACTGATTATCGTGCTGGGGGTCGGTTTTTTTATTGCTTTAAAGCAGATGAAAGAGGATCGTTTTGAAATCATGCAGGCCCTCGTGGGCGTGGCGGAAGCAGGTGATCCGGGACTGGACGGTCACTCATTGAATGTCCTGAAGTTAAGCCTGCTGATATATGATGCCCTGCCTGTTTCATATCGGTTTCGGGTGGACAGGGAAAAGCTTGCCTATGCAGCACTGCTTCTTGATGTGGGGAAGTTTGGTGTGCCTGTAGAGGTGAGGAATAAATCCGGAAAGCTTACGGATGAAGAATGGCGTATGATACAGCGTCATCCTGAAATAGGAAAAGAGATAATGGATTCCCTTCCTGCCCTTAAGGGTGTGGGGGATTGGGTTCTTTATCATCATGAACGGGTGGATGGCAGCGGCTATTATAAGCTTAAGGGAAATGAAATCCCCGTTGCTTCCAGGATACTTGCGGTGGCTGATACATATTCGGCCATTACCGGGGAGAGGTCCTACAGACCGTCACTCAGCTATGAGGAGGCGATAGCAGAGCTTAAGATCGCCTCTGGAAAGCAGCTGGACGAAGAAATCGTGAAATGTTTTTGCGACATACCGCCAAAGCGAATAAAAGAATGTACGGATGCAGTTAAGGTGAGAATGGAAAGTCTGTCATATCGTAAGGCAAAAGTGTGAGAAAGGGATTCAGGAGGAGATAGTATGAGAAAAATAAGAAAGATCATGGCAATGGCTCTGGCCGGCGTGACGGCCTTGTCTCTGGCGGGGGGATGCACCAGCCGGAATGCATCAGGGCCTATAGAATTAAAGATCGGTGTGTCTACCGGTGAAAGCGATCCCAGAAATATTGCAGCACAGGCATTTGCTGATGAGATAGCGGAGAAGACAGGCGGTCAGGTGACAGCTAAGATCTATCCTTCAGGTGAGCTTGGCGGTGATTCCGACATGATAGATGCGCTGGCAATGGGGGCAGGCAAGATAGATATAGTAATTTCCGATGCATCGAATTTTTCACTTTATGAGCCTACCATGGGTATTTCAGCCATGCCTTTCCTTTTTGATGATTTTGATACCGCCTGGGCATTCATGGACAGCGATATTGAGGCTGAGGCTGAGGCAAAACTTATAGATGACAATATCCGCGTGCTGGCTCACTATGACAATGGGTTCAGGTGTGTTACCAATTCCATAGGTCCTGTTAATTCGCCTGAGGATATGAAGGGGCTTCTGATCCGTACTCCGGAGAATCCTATCATAATGTCCACTATGACAGCCCTGGGAGCTAATCCCCAGCCTCTGGCATTTTCAGAGCTTTATGCTGCACTTGAGGCCGGAACTTATGATGCACAGGAAAATCCTGTTCCGGTTATCTACAATAATAATCTGTATGAGGTACAGAAGTACCTTTCGGTTACCAATCATATTTATTCGGGAATGTGCTTTGCAATATCCGAGAATACATGGCAGAAACTGACTCCTGAGCAGCAGGAGATAGTAAGTGCGGCAGCCCTCGGCAGTGCGGCATCTGACCGTGAGAGCAACCGCAGGCAGACTGAGGAGCTTATATCAAAGCTTGAGGAAGCCGGCATGGAGATCAATTATCCGGACCTGGCCCCTTTTGCAGAGGCTACGTCTCAGGTGCTTAACGATAATGCATCGGTTTACGGGGATATGATAGACAGGCTGAAGGAGTGGCAGGCTGCAAGGTAAAGCGGCAAGGCAGTAGTTTTTGAGTAGCGGAGTCCCTTTCTTTTTCATAAGAGGAAGGGACTTTTTACAAATTAGAGCATTTACCAAACGGAGGCAATGGGTGGATCGCCGAAAAGGAAGAATTTTAAAATCAACTGTGTTTGTTCTGCTGGCTGTGCTGGCGGCAGCAGGAATAGTATATGCTGTGGGGGGGCGCAGGTCCTCTGATGCATCTGATAATGAGAATAATGGTGATGACGCAACGGTGGACCTTTCTGCGCTGTCACCGGCGGATGAGTCGGGCGATGATGAGACCGGGCAGGCACCGCCGGATATGAATACAGAAAATGCTGAAGATCAGCATTTAACTGAAAGCGGCCTGAAGTATTCAATAGGCCCTTATTCTGATGAGGGATATACGTTGGAAAAGGTTGTGGTCTTAAGCCGTCACAATATCCGCTCGCCTTTGACAGGTCCCCGTTCATCCCTTTACAGCCTGACGCCTTACAGCTGGTGCGAATGGTCCTCGCCACCTGCGGAGCTTTCCGTAAAGGGCGGTACCCTTGAGACGGAGATGGGGCAGTACTTCAGGAGATGGCTGGAGGCCGAAGGGCTTTTTGAAGAAAATTACAGGCCGGCTGAGGATGAAGTGCGGATTTACGCCAATTCGTGGCAGAGGACTGTGGCAACTGCACGTTTTTTCTCGACGGGTCTTCTGCCGGTAAGCAATATGGGTGTAGAGCATCATAAAGGAATCAATAATGTTGATTCGATTTTCTATCCCAGGTTCACTTTCTTTTCGTCAGCATACAGGGAGGATGCGCTGGCAGAGATGGAGGGGCTTTATTACCTTGCCATGCCGGATCTGTCCTGTGACTACAGGCTGCTTACGGATGTGCTTGATATGGAAGACTCCGATGCGTATCAAAAAGGCAGCTTTACCGGATTTTCCATGGATGTTCCCACCTTTAACCTGTCAAAGGGAAATGAGCCCACAGTGAACGGTTCACTGAAGACTGCATGTCAGCTAAGCGATGCGCTTATACTGCAGTATTATGAGGAACCGGACCGGTACAGCGAGATTTCCGGCAGGGAGCTGACAGGAGAGGAGTGGGAAGCAATAGGTGAGATAAAGGATATATATGGCGATGTACTATTCACATCGCCACTGGTGGCTGTCAATATCGCACATCCGCTTTTGGTGGAGATGGATAATGAATTGAATGAGGGTGGCAGACGGTTTTCCTTTATCTGCGGACATGATTCGAACCTGGCCAGCGTCCTGGCGGCACTTGAAGCAGAGGATTGCAGGCTGCCTGAGGCAATAGAAAAAAGAACTCCCATAGGGAGCAAGATCGTGATCAGCTGCTGGAAGAGGGAGGACGGTGAGGAGTACATGTGCATGGATTTCGTATACCAGACGGCCGCACAGATGCAGAATGTTGAGATACTGGACGAAAGCAATCCTCCCGGAATATACGGCATCAGACTGAAAGGCCTTGAGATGGATGAAAACGGGCTGTACAGGGCGTCGGATGTAAAAGGACGTTTTGAGGAAAAGATTGGGGAGTATGACTCTTTGAAGGAAGCGTATAAGTGACAGGACAGGAATTTTACACTTGACGAAAATGAGGATAAGTGGTTTCATACACCGTGGAAATCGGGCAGGAAGTTTCCTGCCCGATAATTGGTTTTGAAGAAAAACATTGGCGGTGAATTAAATATATGGAAAGATTTAAATCAATAAAGGCATATATTCCTACTATAATAAAATATGCTTTCGCAATAACATTTCTTATCATAGTATCTGTGGAGATGAAAGACATAAGATATCTGTCCTGCGGCATGGCGGAGTTGTTTTTTATCTTTTCGCTGTCGGATGTGCTGGTGGGAAAATCCCCCTGGTTTAATGTGCTCAATGCTGTGTTTGTACTTATATTTAATGCCCAGACTCTTATGCTGCATTTCGCTAACAGTTATGTAACCCTGGTCATGATAGAAAACCTGTCATCATTAGAGGATCTTCACGGAAAAGCATTTCTGTATGGCTTGGGGATCCTGGCAGTTCTTGCATTTTCATTCCTTCCCGTAAAGAAGGTGACGGGGGATAAGATCAAGTGGTTCTATATCCTTCCGGCGGCGGCAGCTTTAGAGATACTGGTGCTTGTATTGGCACATGGAACGCTGACACCGGCGCTGGGCCTTATGTCCCTTGGGAATGAGTGGAAGGTAAAGCGGGAAATGATCGCCATGAAGGAGCAGATGCTTGCGGAAATGGAGGAAATGGCTGGAACGGAGCCGGAGCAGTCATCACCTGAATCAGCATATTCGACAGATATTAATGAAGAAAAAAATCTGTCCGGTGTTAATGTACAGAGTGAACTAAGTTTACCCGGGGCGGAAGATACGCCGGGAGCTGATGCCGGGCCGACACCGGATGAGGAGGATTTATCCGGACTGTCAGCCGAAACGGATCCCGGGGCAGCAGAAGCAGCGGAGGCTGCTCAGGTACAGGAAGAAAGTGCGGCAGCTTCATTGTCGGATTATACAAATGCTATGTTTCCGCTAGGGGCACCGGCTGAAAAATTTGCCACAGCACAGGGGACGAATGTGATAGTGATTTTTGTGGAAGGCCTGTCTGAGAATGTGGTTGACGACAGCAGGGATATAATGCCGAATCTGAAAGCCCTGCAGGGGGAGACGGTCAGTTTCTTCAATTATTATAATCATACGTTTGCTACTTACAGGGGGCTGCAGGGACAGCTTTACTCGGGATATTCGCTGGAGGATATGGAACCGAATTCGCTGCCTTCCATGATGGACTGTCTGAGAGGGGCAGGGTATTATTCCGCATTCATTAACACGGAACCATACAATTCGGACTTTGTATCATATCTGAATGCAATGAGCTTTGATACTGTCATAACGGATACCGCTGTTGCAACCGGCGTTGTTCAGGATATCAGCGACAAGGATGCTTTTGAGCTGCTCTATAACACTGCGGAAGTTTACGGCGGCAGCGGAACACCGTTTTTCCTGGGGATGTACAGCTTCGGGACCCATGCGTCTTTTGATTCCGAAGACGAGATCTACGGCAACGGCGGAAACCGCATGCTCAATAAGTTCTACAACGTCGATTATCAGATCGGCGCCTTCATGGAGAAATTCAAAAGCAGCCCCCTGGCGGATAATACCATGGTGGTGATAACCGCCGACCATGCGACATACTGCGACGAGGATTTCCGTAATACTTTTCCGGATTATTACCGTGCAGACATGTCCTGCGATGAGATACCTCTTCTGATATATTATAAGGGGAACGCCGGACAGCTGAATGCACAGGGACGGAATTCCCTTGACTTAGCACCTACGATTCTGGATCTTCTTAATATAGGATATCCGGAATCTTTTATGGGGGACTCATTGTACCGGGCAAAAAATGAGCGTACGGCGATGGACTCGTTTTTCTGGTGCCAGGGCAAAATATTGTATACAGGAAATGACTGTGTCAGCGTCCCTGAGGCGGATATGAAGTCCTTTGCATCCAAAAATATAGCCGGATATTTTGCCAAAAAGTGATATTAACAAATATTTTTTCGAAATTTTGTTAAATTTTTCAAAAAAGTCCTTGCAAAAATAAAAGTACTGCTATATACTTACTTTTGCTGTGACACGATAGCTATGAAGCGTGAGGTTGCCGTCCCGGCAAATACATAAGCTGTGACGGGTTTTTACGCAGAGCGAATGTCAAGACAAATTGACAACAAGTCACTGTACAGATAGAACCGTCCGGGTGACCGGAAACGACGCGTGGTTCTGCGTCTTTTTTAAAGAACAGGCAGGACACACACGGGAGAGTGGAAAA
>JAILDD010000053.1 GCA_024689605.1 Lachnospiraceae bacterium | reverse complement strand
TACCAAACTGCTGGCGCTCTTTTGCATAAGCGAGAGCTTCATTATAAGCCTCCTGCTCTACACCAACACTCTGAGCAGCGATATGCGTTTTATGAGGCAGTTCGATACGTCGCCTAAGTCAAGGATCATACTGACTGAGCTCATGCGTATGGCTGTGAGCCTTGGGATAGAAACTGTATGCGAGGGTGTTGAAACTGCTGAACAGGTTGAATTCCTGAGAGAGATAGGCTGTACAAAGCTTCAGGGATATCATTTCTGCAAGCCCATTTCCCTTGACGACCTACATGAAAGATACAGGACAGGAAAGCAGATAGGCTTTGAAAATCCGGAAGAATCTGAGTACCAGAAGGTTCTTAGTTCGATAAATCTTTATGATCTGGGATCGGTGTCCAATGACGAAGGGGAATCGGTAAAGCATTATTTCAATACCCAGCCCATGGCGATCCTTGAATGTGACGGCGAGACAGTCAGGTCGGTAAGACAGAACAAGTCCTTCTCTGAATTCATAGCCCTGCATAAAAACGTTCATGAAATATTTATGAACCGCTTAGTTCACTGCAAGAATGTGGGACAGAGGATTGTTGTAAGTGAGATACTTGAGACCGGTGAAACCGTCAATGCCCTTATACGGAAGCTTGCTGAAAATCCGGTAAGCAAAATGGATGCGTACGCAGTTGCAGTGCTTGACATCACTTCAGACAATGACCAGGTGCTGACCTACACCGGTGTAGCCCAGGCACTTTCTGCGGATTACATTGACATTTACCATATAGACCTTGATACAGAGAGATATACGCAGTATTCAACAAATGGTGACAACCATGATATCTCGGTTACAAGGACGGGTGAGAGATTCTTTGAGTCGGCCCACAATGATGCCGGCCAGTTTGTTTATGAGGATGACAGGCAGCAGTTTATTGAGACCTTCACAAAGAAGAATGTACTGAAGGCACTGGATGAGAACGGGGCATATACCCATACCTACAGGGTTATGATCGCACCCCGGGAAATGGATGAGTTCACGCAGTCTTATAAACAGCGGACAGAGGGACGGCCCATGTATGTCAGCATGAAGGTTGTACGTCTCAACCGTAACGGAAACCATGTGGTAATGGCCGTCAATAATGTAGATGCCCAGATGAAACAGCAGGAACTCATTGACAGGCTGCGTGACGAGGCATACACTTATTCCAGAATATCCGCCCTTATGGGAAATTTCATAGGCATCTATACAGTGGATCCGGAGACCGGCGGTTATATGCAGTACAGTGCATCGGATGAATTTGCGGGCCTGGGTACATCCAAGGTGGGAACGGATTTCTTTGCGGATTCCAGGGATGAGATAGAGGGCGTCATTGCACCCGAGGATTATTACTATTTCATGGCTGAGTTTACTAAGGAAAATGTTCTGTCAAAGACAAAGGACGGCGGTATATATACCATAGGATATCACCTTATGATCGCCGGTAAAAAGACGGAGATCAACCTCCGGGCCAGTATGGTCCAGGAAAAAGACGGTCCCCAGCTCATAGTCGGTATAATTTCCGGTGAATAGGCAAATAATCGGCCTGCAAGATTATTTTGACACGGTATAAGGCTTATGATAAAATACAACGGATAAAAGCGTAATAGATTTTTCTTTAGGAGGAAATAATAATGAAGCATATAAAGACTTTAAACACAAGAGACCTTAAGAAGAGCCTTAAGAACGGCGGATGCGGCGAGTGCCAGACATCATGCCAGTCAGCCTGCAAGACTTCCTGCACTGTAGGAAACCAGAGCTGTGAGAAGGTGTCAAAGTAAGGCATTAAGTTAAATCTAAACGGGCAAAAGGCAGCGGTTGTGTAGATCGCTGCTTTGTTGCGTGTAATAAGGAAAACTATGATACATGAGTACAAAAGCCACGGATACAACATCGTGCTGGATGTGAATTCCGGCAGTGTCCATGTGGTGGATGATATAGCATACGAACTTATTCCCCTGATCGAAAAGGATATTGAGGCAGGACTTAGTGATGACGAGATCGCGCTTAAGCATGCGGGCTCTCTTCTTGACGTGGACAGAAAGGATGCCGTAGAAGAGATACTGGAGCTTAAGAACGTGGGTATGCTTTATTCCGAGGATGTCTATAAGGATTCCATTGGGAGCTTTATGGAGCGGGAGACAGTGGTGAAGGCCATGTGCCTCCATATTGCACATGCCTGCAATCTCGGCTGTAAGTACTGTTTTGCCGGAAAGGGCGAATATTACGGTCCCTGCGGACTTATGAGCTTCGAGGTGGGAAAGGCTGCCCTTGATTATCTTGTGGAGAATTCCGGCACAAGGCATAATCTTGAGGTGGATTTCTTCGGGGGCGAGCCCCTCATGAACTGGGATGTGGTAAAGCAGCTTGTGGCATACGGCCGAAGCATCGAAAAGGAAAAGAACAAGAAGTTCCGTTTTACCCTTACCACCAACGGTACCCTTCTTGATGATGACATACTTGAATTCGCCAACAAAGAAATGAGCAACCTGGTGCTTTCCATTGACGGCCGTAAAGAGGTGCATGATTTCATGCGGCCCTACCGCAACGGAAAGAGCAGCTATGATGACATTCTTCCCAAGTATATTAAGGCTGCTGAGTCCAGGGATCAGATGAATTACTATGTAAGGGGCACATATACCCATTTCAATACGGATTTTGCCGCAGATGTTATACACCTTGCGGATATGGGATTTAAGCAGATTTCAGTTGAACCTGTGGTGGCACCTGAGGAAGAGGAGTATGCCCTTAAAAAGGAAGATTTGCCGATACTGTTAGAACAGTATGACATTTTGGCTGATGAGATGCTTAAGAGAAGGCGTGAGGGCAATCCCTTTAACTTCTTCCATTTCATGATAGACCTGGAGGGAGGTCCCTGCGTATACAAGAGGCTTTCGGGCTGCGGGGCAGGATGCGAGTATGTATCCGTAACCCCCTGGGGAGATATATATCCCTGCCACCAGTTTGTGGGCCAGGAGGAATTCAAGCTGGGTTCCGTATATGACGGAATAGAAAAAAAGGACCTGCAGAAGAAATTCCATGACTGTAATGTTTATTCTAAGCCGGAGTGTGAAAAGTGTTTTGCCAGGTATTACTGCAGCGGCGGCTGCATGGCAAACTCACAGCACTTTACCGGAGATATATATGGCGCATATGAAACAGGATGCGAGCTTCAGAGGAAGCGTGTGGAATGTGCGATAATGCTCAAGGCTGCAGCTGCCGATGAGGAATAGGCGGAAAAAGCCGAACAGCCGCTGAGTGCGGCAAAAGGAGGAAAGGAACTATGAAAAAGTCAAAGGCGATTGTCGTATTGCTGATAATACTGGCAGTACTGGGCGGCGCAGGCTATCTTGTATGGAACGGTGTGGATACTTCCACGGATGAGGATTACCTGGCAGCCAGGAATACCAAGCTGGGCCTGGATCTTGCCGGAGGTGTCAGCATCACATATCAGGTAGTGGGGGATGAGGCTCCTACCAAATCCGACCTGGACGATACGGTGTTCAAGCTAAGGAAGAGGGTTGACCAGTATTCCACTGAGTCAAATGTTTATCCTGAGGGTGACAGGCGTATAACCATAGAAATTCCCGGTGTTACGGATGCCAATGCCATACTTGAGGACCTTGGTAATCCCGGATCCCTTTATTTCATACGTGCCGTAAGCTCAGCTGACGGCAGCTACAACTACGGTCTTATGACCACTACCACAGACGGCTATCAGGTATGCAAGGAAGACGATACCTATTTTGTAGGCATCGGTGACAATGCATATCTTTATGACAGGGAGACAGGTGACCCCCAGTATACATCTGACGGCAAGATGCTCAGCTACACAGTCAAGAATCCTGACCATGTCCAGACTATGTATGCTCTGACAAAGCCTATAAATGAGATCGTTGAAAACGGGGACGCTGTTCTTTCCGGAACGGATGTGGCATCATCCGAAGCAAAGAGTTACACTGATGACTTTAACGTAGTGCAGTATATCGTAGGCCTTGAATTTACGGATAACGGACGTGAGGCCTTTTCCAAGGCAACCGGCGAAGCTGCCGGCAGGTCCGGACTTAACGGAACCATCGGAATCTACTACGACGGCGAAATGCTCTCTGTTCCTCATGTAAATGAGCAGATCTCCGGCGGAAGCGCACAGATAACAGGTATGGCTGATGCTGAAGAGGCTCAGCGCCTTGCACAGAATATCCGTATCGGCGGACTTAAGCTTGAGCTTGAAGAATTAAGGTCAAACGTGGTAGGTGCGCAGCTGGGTTCGGATGCAGTACGTACCAGCCTTATCGCAGGCATTATCGGTCTTGCACTTGTTATCATATTCATGTGCATCATTTACAGAGTGCCCGGTTTTGCAAGCTCCATAGCACTTATGCTTTATTCGCTGCTTGTAATACTGCTTATAAATCTTTTTGAACTGACCCTTACCCTTCCGGGTATTGCAGGTATTATCCTTTCAGTCGGCATGGCGGTAGATGCGAACGTTATCATATTTGCAAGAATTAAGGAAGAGCTTAAGGCAGGAAGCACCGTTGAGGATGCCATCAAGGCCGGTTTCTCAAAGGCTCTTTCAGCCATCATAGATGGTAATATCACAACACTTATTGCGGCAGTCGTACTTATCGCAATGGGCAGCGGTACCATTAAGGGCTTCGGTTACACTCTGGCCCTCGGTATCATCCTGTCCATGTTTACGGCGCTTGTAATTACCAAGTCCCTGGTAAATGCTTTCTTCGCCCTTGGCCTTAAGGCTCCGGCACTGTACGGAATGAGCGACGCACAGAAGGCAAAGGAAGACAAGGTCATTCCTTTCTTGAGCAGGAAGGGTATATTCTTCGGCATATCACTGGGAATCATCGGTATCGGCATAGCTGCGATGATCATCTTCAGGCTTACCACAGGGGATGCCCTTAACTACAGCCTGGAGTTCAAGGGCGGTACTGCGACCACGGTTGCTTTTGCTGAGAATCCTTCCAATGATGTGATCAATAACGAGATAGTACCGAAGCTGGAAGAAATCACCGGGGATGCAAACGTATCATTCCAGACGGTTAATGACAGTAATGAGGTTATCTTCAAATCAAGGGTAATGGATGTTGAGCAGAGGCAGGCATTCATAGACTACATGACTGCAGAGCAGGGGGTATCAGAGACACAGATCACTTCCGAGACCATAGGTTCCACCATATCCGGTGAGATGAAGCGTGAGTCACTGGTTGCAGTGCTTGTTGCCGCAGTATGCATGCTGCTTTACATCTGGGTAAGGTTCAGCGACATCCGTTTCGGTATCAGCTCTGTTGCTGCGCTCCTTCATGATGTAATGGTAACACTTACTTTCTATGCGCTTATCAGGCTGTCAGTAAGCTCAACATTTATTGCATGTATGCTTACCATAGTCGGATATTCCATAAATGCTACCATTGTCATATTTGACCGAATCAGGGAAAACCACAAGGCTATGAAGCGTAAGGATACCCTCGATGGTATGGTTAATAAGAGTATATCCCAGACTCTTTCCAGAAGTATATTTACTTCACTGACCACCGTCATAATGGTAGTAGTGCTTTACATTCTGGGCGTTTCGTCCATAAGGGAATTCGCACTGCCTCTGATCATCGGTCTTATCTGCGGAACATATTCATCCGTATGCGTGACCGGTGCCCTCTGGTATGTGCTCAGGGTTAAGTTCCCGCCTTCGGATGACGAGGATGATGACTGATAGTTTAAAATACGGAGTTATATTTTACGGAGGTTTGAAATGGCTGAGGAAAATATAAGCAAGTCGAAGAAAAAGCGTCTGGCTATCGAGAAGGCCAGACAGGAGCAGAAGCAGAAAAGGGCCATGGCTGTTGCATGGGCAGTGTTCATTCCAACATTGATTGTAGTCATCGTTGTGGCCGGAATACTGTTCTACCAGTCAACCCTTATCAATTATTCAAAGTATCTGACGGACGCAGGTACAATAAAGGGCGTGAAGGACGGTGATGTGACCGTGGACATTGATGCCCTCAGTTTTTCAAAGTCAGAGCTTCTGCCTGATGATGAAACAGTCGAGGCAGATATAGAATCCATGTTAAAAAGTCACGAATACATTTCGGAAGATGCCGGCACAAAGGCTGACCATGGAGATAAGGTAAATGTAAGCTATACTTCCACCATTGACGGCGTTTCATATAATGAGGCCCTTGCGGCAAACGGCGGCGAAGATATGGTGATAGATAATGAAAAGATCTCGGCAGAGTTTGACAGTGCCATCGTAGGGCACAAGAAGGGTGATACCTTCAGCGTTGAGGTTGCATTTGCCGATGATGATGCGGATCCTGTAAGAGCCGGAAAAACAGCAGTCTATGAAGTGACCCTGGAGGGCATATATGTGACCCCGGAGCTTACGGATGAGTTCGTGGCTGCAAATACGGAATATGCAACTGTTGCTGAGTACAGGCAGTCCATCATAGATTCCTATTATGACAGTAATCTCAGGAATTCCATCAGTTCTTCTCTTTCGGAAAACAGCGCCGTAAGCGTATATCCGGAGAAGTATATTGCCAATCTTACAAAGGTATACAATAACCAGTACGAGCAGCAGCTGGAATCCTACAAGCAGTATTTCGGTTCGGACCTTTACGGATCTGTTTATGAAATGGCCGGATATACCGACCAGGCATCCTATGACGCAATGCTGCGGGATCGCGCAAGGGAGGATACAGCCTATTCCATGGAGCTTGAGTATGTTTTTAAACAGTCAGGCTTAAGCAATACTGAGGATGAAGTAAGGCAGTACTTTATCGACCAGGGAATGAGCACGGAGGATATTGATTCAGCGGTTAAAGAATACGGATTTGGATATCTTGCCCAGGCAGCAATGCAGAACAAGGCTATGGACTACCTGGCTGAGAATGTGACAATAACGGACTGAATATCATTTATCTATGCAGCACCGGGTAAAAGCCGGTGCTGTTTGTGTATGAAAGCGGGCAGGTTTAAGATCTGCAGCAGGCAAAATATAAGGATAGGAGTTGTATCGGATGCCGGCATGGTTTTTGATCCGGAAAAGCGGGAATTTTACCGAACTGGGGCGGGAGTGGAATGTTCCCACTGCAGTAGCGAGGCTTATGTGCAACAGGGGGATAGAGAATTCGGAAGATGCAGAGGAGTATCTTCGGGGGAGTCTTGCCCATATGCATGACCCGGCACTTTTTAAGGATATGGACAGGGCTGCAGCTGTTATCGCGGAGGCGGTCAGGTCAGAAAAGCATATCCGTGTGATAGGTGACTATGACATAGACGGAGTATGTTCCACTGCCATAATGGTAAGGGGACTCAAGGCCTTGGGGGCCAATGTGGATTATGTCATTCCCCACAGGATAAAAGACGGATACGGGATGAATCCGGATATGATCACAAAGGCTTCAGAAGACGGCGTGGAATATATCCTTACCTGTGATAACGGTATTGCGGCATCCAATGAGGCTTCTCTTGCCAGGAACCTGGGAATTACCCTTGTCATAACCGACCATCATGAAGTGCCCTATGAGGAAAAAGACGGCGTAAGGCAGTATATCCTTCCGGCGGCTGCTGCAATAGTCGACCCCAAGCAGGAAGACTGCAGCTATCCTTTCCCCGGAATATGCGGTGGAATGATCGCATATAAATTCATAAAGTATATTTATGCTAATGGACTGGCAGGTCCGAATCATGCTTCTGTATATGCTGACAAAGATTTTGACGATGAAATGCTGCAGCTGGCGGCCTTTGCTACCGTCGGGGATATAATGGAGCTTAAGGATGAAAACCGCGTAGCGGTAAAGGAAGGCTTACGGCTCATGAGCAGGAAGCCTGCAAGGGGAGTGGCAGAGCTTATTGCAGCTCTGGGACTGTCTGGAACGGAGATCTCCGCCTTTCACCTGGGCTTTGTCCTGGGTCCCTGCATAAATGCTACCGGCCGCATCGATTCGGCTGACAGGGCCCTTTCCCTTTTGGTAGAGGATGATGAAAATGCTGCCATGAGGATAGCCGGAGAGCTCAAGGAAATGAACGAGTCCCGGAAGAATATGACCGAGGAAGCTGTAAAGCTTGCAAAGGCCCAGATTGAGGAAGGCCAGCATGACGGAATGAAGGTGCTGGTCATATTCCTTCCAGACTGTCATGAGAGCATAGCAGGCATCGTGGCGGGACGTATGAGGGAGTTCTGCAATAAGCCCGTATTCATTGTCACAAGGGCAGAGCAGGGGCTTAAGGGTTCGGGGCGATCTGTTGAGGCATATCATATGTACGATGCCATGACGGAGATAAAGGATGTGTTTACCAAGTACGGCGGCCACGCCCAGGCAGCAGGTTTTTCACTGGAGGAGGACAGGCTGGAGGAGATGCGGAGGCGCCTCAATGAGAACTGCCATCTTACGGAAGAAGACCTTCAGGGAAAGCTTCTCATAGATATGGAACTTCCCTTATCGTATGCAAACGGGGCTCTGGCTGATGCGCTGGAGATCATGGAACCCTTCGGAAACGGGAATCCAAAGCCCGTCTTTGCCCGCAGGGGACTGGTATTTAAAAAGATGCGCATGATAGGAAAGAACGGAACCGGCGCAAAGATCAGCGTATCAGACGAGGGCAGGACCTATGAGATAGTGACTTTTAAGAGGGCAGCGGACTTTGTAGAGAGCATCAGGAGCAAATACGGTGATGATGCTGCAGCCCGGGCGGAAAGCGGACAGGAATCCGGTGTGAATATAACATTTTCTGCCGCATATGGTGTACAATGGAATGAGTTTAGGGGCGAGAGAACGGTCCAGCTGCTTATGCAGGATTATATTATGTGATGAACGGATTTTTACGGCTCACTATGATGAGCTGATCATATTACGGTATGGAGGAAGGTTTGAAGGAAAGGATCAGAGAAAGTAACGGGGTATACAGGGGTGTTGCACTGATAATGCTGGTGGCTTCGGCCACCGGTATGCTGCCGGGCTGGCTGGATGAGGTCTTTAAGGCCGCAGCTGTGCCCATGCTGTTTGCCTCGGTGGGGGTAGATCTCTTCTGTAATGATGAGATAAAGGATGTTGGAGCCGTATTAAAAAAATCTGCTTTCAGGTTCCTCATTCCTTATGCGGCATTCTCTGTCATATATATCATTATCGGCCTTCTGCCATTTTTTAAAAACGCAGTAGATGGAGCAGGCAGCGACCCTTCGATGGCAGGGCTTATTGCCGATGCTGTATCCTTTTACGGAATATCGGTGCTGTGGGTGTTCCCTACGGCTTTCATAGCAGTGACTGTATACTGTGCGGTGGTCCGTTTCATGTCTGTGAGAAGCCTTACGGTCATGACCACGCTTATGACACTGTCATTCACGGTGATCATTTCCCTTACGGAGCTTTTCCCCTACAATTTCATCATAGAAGGGGGCACCGGCGCAGGGGGCTATATGGCGCGTATATCCATAGTGTTCTTAAGAGGTCTTTACGGGCTGTTCTTTGTCTGCTGCGGCAGCATCTGTACGGAATTCAGTTCAAAGGTCAAGGAGCGCAGGATGAGGCTGGGAGTCCCCGGGGGACTGTTCCTTGCAGCGGGAATTGCGGTCTCTGCACTTATGGATATGGATATAGACTTGCAGAAACTGTATTTTCTGAATGCTGTTCCGCTTCTGTTCACGGCAGCCTTCCTTACGGCAGGCATGTGGTTTATCAGTGCCTGGGTTGAAAAAGTATACCCTCTGAATTTCTTCGGTGACAATGCGGCGGCAGTGCTGGTGAGCTTCAGGGATCTGGGGGCCTTAGGGCTGGCTACCCTTGTGGGCGACAATATTTTCAGGGCCTTTGATAATAACTTTGCCACCAGGCTCAGCGTAGCAATAGTCCTCATAGCTGCGGAAATAGTCTGGATACTTGTTCTGAGGCTTCCGGGGGTAAGGGTACTGGTAGGGAAAAAATAATACTGTTTTCCCGGTATTTGTCTGTTGTCAGGCCAGTTTTGATCACGGATCTGTTAAAGAAATACAATATACTTACAAATAATATACACTTCTTGTTTATAACTTGTTTAAAAGTATATTTTATTAAAGGTAAACAGACAAAAAAACAGAAATGTACCGATTAAAATACACAACAGTTTACAGTTTGTTCATAATTTATACATATTTACGAGTTAATATACATCATAGATAGTGAATAACATTACTATCTCCCCCCTCATAAAGGAAGCTGTCACAGAGTGACGGCTTCTTTTTTTTTTTCAAGGGGACACAGAGGTATATCCCGGCTTCGCCGGACGGGTTATTTACATTTCTTTGTTGCTGTGATATATTAACATTACATTTCTGGAAATATCTACGGCATTCGCCACTTTTTTCCAAGAAATTGCAGTTGAAGTGGTTAACTATGGTATTTATAATGAAGGGAGAAATGAATGAGCAAAATTAACAGGGAGTACAAGGATCGACTTTTTGTATTTATCTTCGGCAGAGAAGAAAACAGGAAGTGGACACTGTCGCTGTACAATGCGGTAAACGGCACAGACTATACGGACGAGACTGCGATAGAGATTACGACCATGTCAGATGCAGTCTATATGGGCATGCGTAATGATGTTTCATTTATCATTACTGAATTTATGAGTCTGTACGAACAACAGAGTACATTCAATCCGAACATGCCGGTAAGACAGCTGATTTATCTTGGACGTCTGTATGACAAGTATATTAACGTTACCAGGCAGAATCTTTATGGAAACAGACAGATTAAGCTTCCGGTGCCGAAGCTGGTAACATTCTATAATGGAATAGAAGATGTGCCGGACAGGATACTGAGGCTGAGCGATTCGTTTTCGGAGAACGCGGAGCTGGCGGATGTTGAAGTAAAAGTCAGGCTGATCAATATCAATCTGGAAAATAATAAAGAATTGTTGGAAAGCTGCAAGCCGCTTAAGGAATACTCGTGGTTTGTGGACAGAGTACGAAATAAGAAGTATCAGGGGAAAATGTCTTTGGAAGACGCAGTGGACTGTACCCTTGATGAAATGCCGGAGAATTTCTGTATAAGGGAGTTCCTCATTGGAAACAGGGCGGAGGTAAAAAATATGTGCCTTACAGAATACAACGAAGCCGAAACAATGCAGATGTTCAGGGAAGAAGGACGTGAAGAAGGACGCGAAGAAGGACGTGAAGAGATGATCGTTGATATGTTAAGAAGGGGCAAGACAGTTGATGAAATTGCCGAATTCTGCAATCTTCCCTGCGAGCAGGTGATCGCAGTAGAGAAGAAACTGCTGGTTTCTGCGGATTAAGCATTATGTAAGCCGGTTTGCAGAACAGAATTGTACGGACTGCTTGTGCGTGATATAATCCACGCATAAGCAGTTTTTCTATTATTGTAAATTTCTTAAGAGCGTCGGCTCATTCTTGTAATTCTGAAATTCCTGCTTATGATTCCAAGAAAACCGGCAGGGATTTAGTGTGATCTTTTTACCATATGATCTCTGCCAGCAATTATGCAAAGGAGAGAAAAATATGGGTAAAACAAAGACCGCAAAGAGTTATGAGGAACTTAAGTTCAGTGACGACTTCATGTTCGGCAAGGTGATGGAGGATAAGGAGCTCTGCCGTGAAGTGCTGGAGTGCCTGCTTCAGCAGCCGGTAGGTGAACTGACCGAGGTACAGACACAGCGTGAGTTCAGGTATACATCAGACGGAAAGCCTATCCGTTTGGACGTATACAATGAGGACAGTGACGGCCGGGTATATGATGCTGAGATGGAAAATCTGAACCATAAAACTATTGAACAGCATCAGCTTCCTAAGCGGAGCAGGTTTTATCAGGGGGCGATAGATATCGACTTCATGGATAAGAATTATTCGTATAAGCTTCTTCCGGAGAGCAGGGTAATCTTCATCTGTACGTTTGATCCGTTTAAACTTGGGCTGAGCAGATATACATTCCGTGAAAGGTGTGATGAAAATCCGGAAATATGTCTTAATGACGGAACGGAAAAAGTGTTCTATAATTGTAAATATGAGGGAAAGGATATTCCGTCAAGTATCAGGAACTTGTATGTGTTTATTGGTACCGGGAATGCGAGTGATGAACTGACTGAGAAATTGAATTCTGCTGTAGCAAAGGCACACATGAATGAAATCTGGAGGACTCAGTATATGAAAGAATGGGTTGTGATACAGGATGCGAGAGATGAAGGATTTGAAGACGGACGTGAAGAAGGTATAAAAGAAGGCATAGAAAAAAGCATAGCAGATATGTTGAAGCGTGGCAGAACTGTCGATGAAATCGTTGATTTCTGTGGATATTCCATAGAACAGGTGAAGGCAGTGGAGCGTGGATTGCTGGTTTCTAAGGATTAAACTATATGCAGCGGCTTTTTTCCAGAGGGTAAAAACCAATACACAAAGGAGAGAAAAATCCTATGGGCAGAACACTTAAGGAACTTTTGACAGGTTTAGAATACAGTATATCAGGCAATGCCGAAACGGAGGTTACGGCACTGGTATATGATTCCAGAAAGATAGAGAAGGGCTGTGCCTTTGTCTGCATAAAGGGCGCTGCTTTTGACGGACACAGCAAGATCAAGGAAGCTGTTGAAAAAGGTGCGGCCGCAGTTATCGCTGAGGATTCAAATGAATTTGCGGCTGAGTATAAAAACGATGCCGATACCGGCAGTACTGTAATGGTATATACGGAGGATACAAGAAGGGCGCTGGGATTTCTTTCAGCGGCATGGTTCGGGCATCCGGCAGAAAAGCTTAAGACCATCGGCATAACCGGCACCAAGGGCAAGACCACATCCACCTGCCTGGTAAGGGAGATCCTTGAGAATGCGGGTATAAAGACAGGCCTTATAGGGACCATAGAGATAAATACGGGGTCAAGAGTCATTCCCGCGCTGAATACCACCCCGGAGTCATACCTTATCCAGGAATACTTTGACGAGATGGTGCGTAACGGCTGCAAGGCTGTGGTAATGGAAGTTTCGTCCCAGGGACTCATGATGAACCGTGTAGCAGGATTTACCTTTGATTACGGCATATTTACAAACTTAAGCCCTGACCATATAGGGCCTAATGAGCATAAGGATTTTGATGACTACTTAAGCTGCAAGAAAAAGCTTTTTTCAGCCTGCCGTGTGGGCATATTCAATGCTGACGACCCTTATTTCGAAAACATATCCGAGGGCTGCACCTGCAGCGTGGAAACCTTCGGCAGGAGTAACTCGGGGGCTGACATGTCCTATGACCTTACAGCCTATGATGCAGGTCTTGTTAATGCAGGCGGCATGCTGGGTGTAAGTTTCAAAACCATGGGAATGGCAGAGCTGGATGCCTTCATAGACATGCCCGGCAGCTTTTCCGTGTACAATGCCCTTACAGCCATCGCTGTCTGCGTCCATTTCAATGTGGACAACGAGGCCATCATCAAGGGTCTCAGGAACGTAAAGGTAAAGGGGCGTATCGAGATGCTGGACGTTTCGGACGAATATACCCTGATGATAGACTATGCCCATAATGCCATGGCACTGAATTCACTTTTAGTGACGCTTCACGAATACGAGCCGGGACGTCTGGTGACCCTTTTTGGCTGCGGCGGAAACCGGTCAAGGGAGAGGCGTTTCGAAATGGGGGAGGTATCCGGAAAACTTTCCGACCTTACCATTATTACTTCCGACAATCCCAGGAATGAAGAGCCCCTGGATATTATCGCAGACATAGAGACCGGCATAAAGAAAACCGACGGTGAATACGTGATCGTTCCGGACAGGAAGGAAGCTATAGCCTATGCCATAGACAATGCAAGGCCCGGAGATGTGATAGTGCTGGCCGGAAAGGGCCATGAGGACTATCAGGAGATAAAGGGTGTAAAGCACCACATGGACGAGCGTGAGCTTGTGGCACAGGTTCTTGCCGAGAGGGGCAAGTGAAGGATTTATGGGCAGACTGTATGCTGACATAATAATCGATATTTCCACGGAAAAGCTGGACAGGGCATTTCAGTATCTTGTGCCGGAGGAACTGGCAGGGGAGCTGCAGGAAGGGATGGAAGTGACCATCCCTTTCGGCAGGGGGGACAGCAGGCGGAAAGGCTATGTCATAGGTTTTTCGGATGCCCCGAATTTTGACGTGGAACGGATAAAGAGCATCATCTGCATAAATAAAACTGCAGTCAGCGCAAAGGGCAGGGTACTTACGACAGCGGCCTGGATAAGGAAAAGGTACGGTTCCACCATGATAAATGCCCTGCGTACAGTGCTTCCGGTAAAAAAGAAGATAAAGAGCGCAGAGTACAGTACAGTGTGCAGGAATGCCGCACCGGATGAGATCCTTATAGAGATAAAGAAGCTGGATCCGGTGAGATACATATCAAGGATACGTATTCTCAATGCCCTTCTCGAAGCAAAGGAAATTCCCCAGGCCATGATTACGGACAAGCTGGGAGTGTCTTCGTCAGTATTGAAGACACTTGAAAATAAAGGTTTTATCCGTATAGAAAAGACCAGGGAGTACAGGAATCCCATGTCTGACCGTATGGGCTCGGGCATGAATGCAAAGGGAATCGTAGAGCTTAATGACCTGCAGAAAGCGGTAGTCAACGGGATACGTGATGAGATTGCTTCGGAAAATCCGAGACCCTGTCTTATACGCGGGGTGACTGGTTCCGGAAAGACTGAAGTCTATATGGAACTAATTGCGGATACCATAAAAAACGGCAGGCAGGCCATAGTACTCATTCCGGAGATTGCCCTTACTTTCCAGACACTGATGCGCTTCTATGGGCGGTTCGGCGACAGGGTATCCGTGATCCATTCCAGGCTGTCGGAGGGGGAACGTTACGACCAGTATGAACGTGCCGCAGCCGGTAAACTTGACATAATGATAGGCCCCAGGTCGGCACTTTTTACGCCTTTTGAAAACCTTGGGATGATCATCATAGATGAAGAGCATGAGACAAGCTATAAGAGCGAAAAGATGCCGAAGTACCATGCGGTGGAAGTGGCAGAATACCTTGCAAAAAGGGAAGGTGCTGCCCTTGTGATGGGGTCGGCTACGCCGTCCCTTAACAGTTATTATAAAGCAAAAAACGGCGAGTATGCCCTCTTTAAGATGGACACCCGTGCAGGTGAGGGAAGGCTTCCGACCTCTCATATAGTGGATATGCGCGCTGAGCTGAAAGCCGGGAACAAAAGCTTCTTATCAAGGGTCCTTGCAGATGCAATTTCCAAAAGGAACGCGGCCGGTGAGCAGAGCATGCTTTTTGTGAACCGCCGGGGTGTTGCTGGCTTTATCTCGTGCAGATCCTGCGGATATGTAGTAAAATGTCCTCATTGCGATGTGTCAATGACGCAGCATTTAAACGGCCGGCTTGTATGTCACTACTGCGGCCATACGGAAGGCATGCCCACGGTGTGCCCTAAGTGCGGAATGCGCAGCATAGCGGGCTTCAGGGTAGGGACTGAAGCTGTGGAGAAGGGCCTTAGGGAGATGTATCCGGGAGTAGGTATACTCAGGATGGATGCCGATACCACAAAGAAGAAAGAGGATTATGAAAAAATCCTTTCTGCCTTTGCGAACGGTGAGGCACAGATACTCATAGGCACTCAGATGATAGTAAAGGGACATGACTTCCCGAATGTGACCCTTGTGGGGGCACTGGCTGCGGATATGTCCCTGCATGCAGCCGACTATCATGCAGCAGAGCGTACCTTTGAGCTGATAGCCCAGGCGGCGGGAAGAGCCGGAAGGGGTGCCAGGAAAGGCGAGGTCTTCATACAGAGCTATGATCCGGAGCATTTTGCACTGAAATGTGCAGCTACCCATGATTACGAGGGCTTCTATGAGCAGGAGATAGCTTACAGGGAACTGGCGGATTATCCGCCGGTATGCCATATACTGGTGATGCAGTTCTTCGGAAAGAAACAGGAGGACTGCATGGCAAGGGCTCATGAAATGGCAGAGGGGGCAAGATCGTTTTACGGCAGATATGCTGCTGATAAGGAAAAGGGGCAGCAGGAAAATGGAGGCGGGACAGATGCAGCAGCCAACCTGCAGGTGATAGGACCTGCGCCGGCGGCCATCAGCAGGATAAAAGACATATACCGTGTCGGGCTTTATTTTAAGCATGAAGATGTAAATCTGCTTACGGGATTAAAGGATATGGCAGAAAGTGCCCAGGAAAAGCATTTTGCGACACCGGGAGATCCGGATGTTTCCATGCAGTTCGACCTTGATCCCGTAGGAATGTTTTAGAGGGAAGCCGCTAAAGCGGCAGGAAGGAGAGAGGCTGAAAGAAATACCCGATGGTATTTCTTTCAGCTGAACCTTGCTGCCGCAAGACGGCAACAAGGTTCTGGATCGCATCAGAGAATTCGCATTCGCAAATTCTCTTCGCGAAGCCGCTAAAGCGGCAGGAAGGAGTAGTATGGCAGTAAGACAGATAAGGGAAATGGGAGATGATGTTCTCACAAAGGAGTGCAGGCCGGTCAGGGAGATGACACCGCACATTTCAGAGCTTATCGATGACATGTTTGAGACTATGTATGATGCCAATGGCGTAGGCCTGGCCGCCCCCCAGGTGGGGGTCTTAAAGCGCATCGTGGTCATTGATGTCGGCGGGGAAGAAGGCGAGCCTTTGTGCCTGATCAATCCCGTCATCATTGAAAAGGACGGTGTACAGACCGGATATGAGGGCTGTCTTTCAGTTCCCGGCAAGACCGGGACAGTCACAAGGCCTATGCATGTAGTATGCAGGGCGCTGGACCGCAATATGGATGAAATTGAGGTAGAAGGAACAGAGCTTCTTGCAAGGGCGATATGCCATGAACTTGACCATTTGGACGGGAAACTTTATGTGGAGCTTGTAGAGGGTGACCTGCTGGATACGGCGTCTGATGATGAGGAATAGGAATTAAAATATAGTCCGTGTGAAGTTTAGATGTACTGATAGAAAAGAGGACGTATGAAAATTGTATTTATGGGGACCCCGGATTTTGCAGTGGGGGCGCTTGAGAGCATAATAAAGGCAGGGCATGAAGTGACCTGCGTAGTGACCCAGCCGGATAAGCCCAAGGGCAGGAGTGACAAGCTGGTTCCCTGCCCGGTGAAGGAATGTGCGCTGGCCCACGGCCTGAATGTGTTCCAGCCGGAAAAGATAAGGAAGCCGGAGTCATTTGCCGAGCTTAAGAAATATCCCGCAGATATATATGTAGTGGCGGCTTTCGGACAGATCCTTACGAAGGAAATACTGGAATATCCGAAGTACGGCTGCGTGAATATCCATGCGTCCATCCTTCCGAAGTACAGGGGCGCAGCGCCTATACAGCGGGTAATAATAGACGGCGAGAAGGAAACCGGAGTCACCATAATGCAGATGGACGAGGGCATTGATACGGGTGATATCCTTATGTGCCGCAGGACTGCTATCGGTGATGAAGAGACCGGCGGAGAGCTTTTTGACAGGCTTGCAGCCATAGGGGCGGAGCTTATAGTGGAGGCCCTTCCTCTCATAGAGAGCGGATCCCTTGAGCACACACCACAGAATGAGGCGGAAAGCACCCATGTGCCCATGCTTAAAAAAAGCGACGGGCAGATAGACTGGTCAAAGAGTGCTGCGGTAATAAAGAATCTTGTAAGGGGATGTGCGCCCTGGCCGGGAACCTTTACCTTCCTTGAGGGAAAGAATCTTAAGATCTGGCGTGTGGCTGTCGCGGATGCGGCAGAGGTTAAAGGAAATGCGGCAGGGGAGATCACCGTCACGGATTCACGTATGTTCGTTAAATGCGGCGAGGGAGTACTTGAGATAAAAGAGCTTCAGCTGGAAGGCAAGAAGCGTATGGATGCAGGAAGTTTCCTGCGGGGGTATACGTTGAAGAGTGGTACCTGTTTAGGATAATAAAAAATTTGGCTGAAAAGCATCTTTTGTGCGTACTTTGCAGAGGGCACGCATTGTTAGATGTTTTCTACGGATAGCTGTCGGGCCCAATAGAAAAGATGGGTAAGGAGGTGTCAGATATGCTGTTATATTCCGGTTATAATTATGGTTATGGTTACGACCGTTTTCTAGGCGAAGATCCCGTGACCTTTGCACTTTTCATAGTGCTGATGGTGGTTACGGTCATATCCCTTATTGCATCATCAAGCGTAAAATCCACATTCAGGAAATATCAGAAAATGGCAAGCCGTTCCGGTATGACCGGGGCTGACTGTGCGGCGGCAATGCTCCGGTATGCGGGCATAAGCGATGTGACTGTCCGCCAGGTTCCCGGTGAGCTTACAGACCATTATGATCCCAGGAGCAGGGAAGTGTGCCTTTCCGAAAGCGTATACGGAAGCACATCCGTAGCGGCCCTTGGGGTGGCTGCCCATGAGTGTGGCCACGCCCTGCAGCATGAAGAGGGCTATGTTCCTTTAAGCATAAGGACTGCAATACTTCCGGTGGCAAATATAGGTTCCAAGCTGGGATATCCCCTGGTTGTTATCGGACTGATCATAAGCCAGTTTGATTTCCTGATAGATGTGGGAATAGGGCTTTTTGCTGCGGCAGTTTTTTTCCAGCTTGTTACCCTTCCTGTAGAATTTGACGCATCTGCCAGGGCGGTTAAGCTTACCCAGCAGTACAATATCCTTCTTCCTGAGGAAAAGCCCTACTGCATAAAGGTACTTAAGGCTGCGGGCATGACATATCTTGCTTCGGCCGCAATAGCCGTAGTACAGCTTTTAAGGCTGATGAGCATCAAGGGCAGACGGCGCTGACATAATGGCAAAAAACTTTTCACAAAAAAATAAGACGAAAAAAGGTACTTCAGGAAAGGTCTCAGAGAGCAGAAAGATTGTTCTCGAGATCCTTCTTTGCGTTGAGGAAAATGAAAAGAAGGAATCTCTGCAGGGGGATGTGATAAAAGCAGCCCTTGATAAATATGATTATCTTCCCGTTTCAGATAAAGCTTTCATCAGAAGGCTTTCACTGGACTGCATTGAAAAACGTCTGCTGCTGGATTATGTGGCGGACTGCTATTCAAAAGTAAAAACAAAGAAAATGAAGCCGGCAATCCGGAATATCATCAGGATGGGCTGCGACCAGATACTTTTCATGGATTCCGTTCCCGATGCGTCGGCCTGTGATGAGGCTGTAAAGCTTGCGCAGTCAAAGGGCTTCCATGGGCTTAAGGGATTCGTTAACGGCGTGCTCCGCACCATATCAAGACAGAAAAATGATATCCCCTGGCCTGATGAAAAGAGCGAACACAGGCGTTTCCTGTCTGTAATGCATTCAGTCCCGGAATGGATAGTGGAACTTTTAGAGGAACGCTTTGGAATGGAAAAAGCTTCTGTCATCTGCGGGGCCTGCGCAAAGACACGTCCTGTAACCGTAAGGTACAGGGGAGGTCTTAAAGATGAGCAGGCGCTGCTTAAGCAGATCGAAGAAAGCGGGGCAGCAGTGTCCGTAAATCCCTACCATGACCATTCATTTTTTCTGGAAAATATTTCCGGCATGCGCAGTGTCCCCGGGTTTTCCGAAGGCCTGCTGGCCCTTCAGGATACGGCGTCAATGCTTGCGGTACGCTGTGCCGGCATAAAAAAAGAAGATATAGTCCTTGACCTGTGTGCTGCCCCGGGAGGCAAGAGTTGCTATGCCGCTGAGCTTGCAGGTGACGGACATGTATACGCCTTTGATATATCGGAAGCAAGGGCAGAGCGGATAGCGGAAAATGCTGAAAGGCTGGGGCTTTCCAATATAAGCGTAGGCGTAAGGGATGCCCTTTTGCCTGATGAGGAAATGTACGGAAGATGCGATGTGGTTCTCTGCGACCTGCCCTGTTCAGGACTGGGGGTCATAGGCCGAAAGCCCGATATTAAGTACAGACTAAAAAAAGAGAGCATCAGAGAACTGGCTGAACTGCAGAAAAGGATTCTTGATGTGGCGGCAGCATACGTAAAGCCGGGGGGAACCCTGATTTATTCTACATGTACTGTCACCAAAGAAGAGAATGAGGACAACCGTGCCGCTTTCATGGAGGCGCATAGTGATTTCAAAGCTGACAGCTTATCACCTTACCTGCCGGAATGCCTGCAGAGTGATACCGCGGAAGAAGGCTATACCACCCTGCTTACTGGTTTCCCCGAAGACATGCCTCTCATGGACGGGTTCTTTATCGCAAGGTTTGTAAAGAAATGAAAAAAGATTTAAAAGAACTTAATTTTGAAGAGCTTAAATCTGAACTGGCGCAAATGGGAGAGAAGCCTTTCCGCGCCGCGCAGATTTTTCAATGGATGCACAAAAGCCTTGTGACCTCTGTTGATGAAATGACAAACATATCATTAAAGCTCCGTGAAAGGCTTAAAGAAGAGTATTCATATACTGTCCTGGAACAGGAAGAAAAGCAGGTCTCTAAACTGGATGGCACCTCAAAATATCTTTTCAGGCTGCCTGACGGAAACTGTGTAGAGTCCGTCCGTATGGTGTATAAGCATGGGGTGAGCGTGTGCATCTCATCCCAGGTGGGCTGCCGCATGGGATGCAAATTTTGCGCATCCACTCTTGGAGGGCTGGTGAGGGGCCTGAGTGCCGCTGAGATGCTGGAACAGATCTACTCCATTGAAAGAGATACCGGCAGCAGGGTGGACAATATAGTCATAATGGGCATAGGCGAACCTATGGACAACTATGATGAAGTGGTCAGATTTATCCGTATGATCACTGATGAAAGGGGTCTGAACATAAGCGGCAGGAATATCACTGTTTCAAGCTGCGGACTTGTGCCGGAGATAAAAAGATTTGCGGAAGAAAAGCTCCAGGTGACCCTTGCCATATCACTGCATGCTACGACGGACGAAAAGCGGAAAGAGATAATGCCTGTTGCAAATAAGTATTCCATAGAAGAACTGATGGAGGCGGTGGATGTCTTTTTTGAGACAACCGGCCGGAGGGTGAGCTTCGAGTATGCCCTGATAGCGGGAGTGAACGACTCTGAGGAGGAGGCAAAGGCTTTGGCAGCCCTTGCTTTTTCACATAAATGCCATGTAAATCTCATTCCCGTAAACCCTGTTACAGAGAGAGGATTGTCGGCACCGGACAGAACACATGTTCTTAATTTTCAAAATATGCTTGAAAAAAAAGGAATAAATGCTACTATTAGAAGGGAAATGGGCAGGGATATCGATGGTGCCTGCGGTCAGCTGCGCCGCAAGAGGAATGCCATCGAGGCTTGAACCATGCCATATTGAGGAGTATCTGCAGTATCATGAAATTAACTTCGTATGCAGTTACGGATGTCGGAAGACAGCGGAATCAGAATCAGGACTACGTATTTTCGTCGGAGGTTGCCATAGGGCCGCTGCCGAATCTTTTTATCGTGGCAGACGGAATGGGTGGTCATAAGGCCGGTGAGTTTGCTTCAAAGTGCGCAGTTGAGACAGTGGTCAATTCTGTGAACTTAGGTGGTTCGTCACCCATGATAAAGGTGCTTACAAGAGCAATTAATGAGGCCAATAAAAGAGTAAGGCAGAAGTCGCTCTCAGATGATGAGTTTTCAGGAATGGGAACGACCCTGGTTTTATGCTGTCTGGATGATGATGGGCTTACTGTTGCCAATATAGGTGACAGCAGGCTTTATGTCATTGGAAGCGGCGGGATCAAGCAGGTCACAACGGACCACTCTTATGTGGAGGAAATGGTCCGCATGGGAGAACTTGAGAGGAGAAACGCAAGGCTCCATCCTGACAAGAATATAATCACAAGAGCTGTGGGTGTTATGGACAGCGTGGATGCGGACTTTTTCGAAGTCGAAGACATACATGCGGGGGATACGGTACTTATGTGCTCGGACGGATTGTCCAATATGCTTGAGGATACTGAAATAGAAGGTATAGTATCCGGGCAGGGGACCATCGAGGAAAAGGCACGACGACTTGTTGCGGCTGCAAATATGAACGGCGGACGCGACAACATAGCAGTTATCCTGGTGCAGATAGAGGTTGAGAAATAAGTTATGGTAAAGATAGGAATGATGGTATCGGATCGTTATGAGGTCCTTGATAAGGTAGGCGCAGGCGGAATGAGCGATGTTTACCGTGCCAAGGATCATAAGCTCAATCGCTTTGTAGCGATAAAGGTACTTAAGCAGGAGTTTGCCGAAAATACGGAGTTCCGTTCAAAATTCCGTATGGAAGCACAGGCTGCTGCCGGTCTTATGCATCCGAATATTGTCAATGTCTATGACGTAGGCGAGGAAAGCGGCTTCAGCTACATCGTAATGGAGCTGGTTGAAGGCATTACGTTAAAGAAATATATAGAAAAGAAGGCAAGGCTTTCCGTTAAGGAAGCTGTCAGCATTGCCATACAGGTGGGACGCGGAATCGAGGCTGCCCACAACAACCATATCATACACCGTGATATCAAACCCCAGAATATAATAATAAGCAAGGAAGGCAAGGTAAAGGTGACGGACTTCGGCATAGCCAAGGCTGCCACAAGCAATACCATTACGTCCAATGTTATGGGAAGCGTGCACTATACTTCACCGGAGCAGGTGCGCGGAGGCTTTTCTGATGAGAAGAGCGATATTTATTCTTTAGGAATCACTCTTTTTGAGATGCTTACGGGACGTGTTCCTTACAACGGTGAGACTACGGTGGCTGTTGCCATACAGCATATCCAGGAGGAAATGCCTTCTCCCAGGGATTATGTGCCGGAGATACCTGTTTCAGTAGAGCAGATAGTACTTAAGTGTACCCAGAAGAGCCCTGACAGGCGTTATCAGTCTGCACCGGAGCTTATAGAAGACCTTAAGAAATCTCTTATCAGTCCGGACGAGAATTTTGTCAAGATGGATACCATGGACATGGTGGGCGTCACCAGGGACTTCACTTCTGAAGATAAGCGCAGGATGAAGCAGGCTGCCAGACATGAGGAATATGAGCAGGATCAGCGCAGCGAGGCTGAATATGACAGACGGTATGAGGAACGCTATGATCCTGACAGCTATGAAGAGACCGGCTCCCATAAGAGTTCAGGTCATAAAAAGGAACAGAGCCGCAAGTCTGAGAAAAAAGGTTCGTCAAAAAATACAAAAAACAGAACCGGTTCAAAAAATACCAAGAGCAGTACTTCTCCAAAGAAGAGTACCAGGTCTTCTTCAAAGAAGTCAAAGAAGCAGGAGGGCCAGAGCGGACTTGAGATGCTTACGACTGTCGTGGTTATTATTGCAGCAGTCATAGTCGGTGTTATATTCATTTACATTGTGGGCAGTGCCATAGGACTGTTCGGTGCAAGGGATAACGATCCCGGTGAAATAATAGGTATTGAGACAAATACATCAGGAACACAGATTTCGATGCCAGACGTGATCGGCATGAGTGAGGCCAAAGCAAGAGAAACACTGGAGGCACTCAGCATAAAGGTAACTACCGATTATCAGAATTCTTCAGAGGCAGAAGGAACGGTTTTTCAGACATCTGTGGCGGCAGGTACTAATTTAAACAGCGGGGACGCAGTTACCATTGTGGTTTCATCCGGTACGGACGGAGTTATGCTTCCTGACGTATCAGGCATGACACAGGCCGAGGCAACAGTCCTGCTTGAAAACGAAGGCTTCGGCGTAAGGGTAGTAAAAGAAAACTCAACGGAGGTTCCTAAGGGGAACGTCATTTCCCAGGATCCCAAGGCTGACAGCCGTCTGCGCAGGGGGACTGAGATTGTTCTTACTGTGAGCCTCGGTACCGAGACCCAGGATGTATCTATGCCGGATCTGCGCGGAATGGAAGAGGAAACTGCTATTGCCACCATGGTGGAACTGGGACTTGATTATAATACTCCTGCAGAGCAGGTATTCAGCGATGATTATGCGGAAGGCCAGGTATGCTACCAGAACTATTCCCCCGGAATAACCGTGGGAAGCGGGACCAAGGTGGTATATAAAGTCAGCAAGGGACCGGAGCCGGCAGTTTATAACTGCTCATATACTGTCCAGGCACCCTCGGATTATGTGCCCGGCACGCCTGCTACCCTTGCTCTTTTTGCAACGGATACATCCAATGCAATGTGGTCTGTTACTGCGGATTCCTTCCCTCAGCAGATCAATATCAGCGGAATAGACAGCATACCTTACGGAACGCTTTATATTACATATACTGTGAGCACTACTGAGTCGGTAACAGATGCTGACGGCAATGTTACCCAGCAGACAGTGACTTCCCAGAAGACATCCGATCCGCAGACCGTTACATTTACTAAGGTTCAGTAAGCATGACGGGACGGATAGTCAAGGGGATTGGCGGTTTCTACTATGTCAGGGTTGACCGTGGTGATGAAGAAGCCGGAAAAATCTATGAGTGTCATGCAAGAGGCATTTTCAGGAAAGAAAAGAAACGTCCCCTTGTAGGCGACAGGGTAAGGATAGAAAGAGTTACCGGTGAGGAAGGTCTTATAGGCAGTATAGAGGAGATTTTTCCCCGGAAAAATGAGCTCATACGTCCTGAAGCTTCAAATGTTGACCAGGCGATCATAGTTTTCGCCATCAGGTCACCGGAGCCGAATCTGACCCTTACGGACAGCTTCATCATACAGATGGTGATGCAGGATATTCCCGTGATCCTGCTTTTTAACAAAAAGGATCTTGCGGAGGCCGAAACAGTCAGGATCATGCTTGATGCCTATGCGTCATCAGGGGTTAAATGTCTGGCAGTATCTGCAAAGAATGAAGAGGATTTAAAGCTCATAGCTGAGGACCTTAAGGGAAAGATAAGCATACTTGCGGGCCCCAGCGGAGTGGGTAAGTCCACGATACTGAATGCGTTCTGCCCTGATGCCGGAATGGAAACCGGTGAGATTGGAAAGAAATCAAAACGCGGGAAACATACCACCAGGCATTCGGAACTGTTTTTGATAAGCAGCCTTTCGGGCGGTGATACGGCTGAAGACTCGTATATCATGGATACGCCGGGGTTTACATCCTTTAATGTTCCGGATATGGATGAGAACGTTTTGAAGGCATACTATCCCGAGTTCTTTCCGTATGAAGGGAAATGCCGTTTTAATGAATGTTCCCATACCCATGAGCCGGACTGTGCAATAAAGGATGCTGTGGAAAACGGGAGCATAAATAATATACGTTATATGAATTATAAATGTCTGTATAAAGAGCTGAGCGAAAGACGAAAGTACAGATAAATACTATATTGTCAGAGGAAATATCATGGTTCATTTTGCACCGTCAATACTGGCTGCGGATTTTACCAGGCTGGGAGAGGACATAAGAAGAGTTGAGTCGGCCGGGGCTGACTGGCTTCATTTTGATGTTATGGACGGTCTGTTTGTACCGTCGATATCTTTTGGCATTCCCGTGCTTAAAAGTGTGCGTCCGAAGACAGGTCTTTTTATCGACGCACATCTTATGATCGAGGGACCCGAGAGATATATAAAGACATTTGCGGAGGCCGGGGCAGATCAGATAACGATCCACTATGAAGCGACGGATGATCCCGTGGGTGCACTTTTACAGATCAGGGAATGCGGGAAGAAGTCCGGCATTGCCATCAGCCCGGAAACAAATCCTGCCATGATAAGGGATATGCTTTCTTATGCGGACCATGTGATTGTTATGACTGTCAAGCCGGGATTCGGTGAACAGAGTCTTATCCCTGAATGTGTGGATAAACTTCCGGTTCTTCGTCAGTATGAAAAAGAGGACGGACTTGAATTCGATATTGCGGTAGATGGCGGCGTAAAGCTTGGAAATGCAGCCGGTATAATCGAGGCAGGGGCGAATGTTCTTGTTGCGGGTTCGGCAGTTTTCGCAGGTAACATAGAGGCTAATACAAAGGCTTTTCTGGATATCATGAAAGAGTATGCCTGATCTGCTGGTATACATTTTCTGAGAGTTGTATATATAAATAATAAAAATAAGGCATGGTGCATGTTGCACTGTGCTTTTTTTATGTCAGGATTTGATATTAATCCCTGAAAGATGATATGATATAATACTGTGAAACAATGTCAAAAAGTTTTTCACATG
>JAILDD010000008.1 GCA_024689605.1 Lachnospiraceae bacterium | reverse complement strand
GCCCTCGCCGAGAAGCTTGGGATCACTGACCGGGCAGTATCAAAATGGGAAACGGGGAAGTCATTGCCGGATTCCGGGATCATGCTGGAGCTGTGTGAACTGTTAAATATTAATGTCAACGAACTCCTGTCGGGCGAAAAGATCATGTTAGAAGCATATGACAAAAAGGCAGAGGAAAATCTTGTCACAATGAGCAGGGAGCTCGAAGAAAAAAACCGGCAGCTGCTGAATACGGAAATCTGGATAGGTGCTCCGGCTGTAGTTGCGGGACTGGTAATGTGCGGGGTGGCAGCATATGTTGAGATGCCTGTATGGATCAAGTTCCTGCTTGTTATGTTTGCAGTCGCAATGATACTTACCGTTTCATTCGCTGCAGTAGGTATTGAGCAGAAGGCCGGATACTACGAATGCCAGGAATGCGGACACAGATATGTGCCCACTTATTGGTCAACCAATCTCGCACCGCATATGGGCCGGACCAGATATATGAGATGTCCCGAATGCGGCAAAAAGAGCTGGCAGAAGAAGGTGCTGACTAAAGAATAACGTTCTCACACCGGTAGCTTGCCTGACGGTGGTGCCGTTCGCACTTCTCACCTAAAACACCGTCAGACAAGACTACACGGTGTGGGAAGTATCAGTTACCAAGTTAAAATCGGCATCATTCAGCAGAGTTCACCTCTTCCCATTTAGGGAGCGGGGCCCCTGTTTTAACGGATTCACTTACCATGGAATAAAAGCGTATCTTTTTTGCAGGTGTGCCAACCCCGCTTCCATGGCTTCGATCGCTTCGGTTGTTTTCAGCTCCTGCGCCTTCATCATATCCAGGATCTTATCTGCGTTGGCGCCCATGTCCTTTTCGTAAGCAAAGAAAAGCCTGATCTCATCCAGGGGAAGCAGCGCTTTCTTAAAACATTCTATGGCATTCAGGCGGTCTATATGCGAATCATTATAGAATCTTCGTGAATTTACATGCTCGACATTTTCGATCAGTCCGATTTTTTCGTAATAGCGTATGGTAGAAGCTGGGAGATCAAATCTCTTTGACAGGTCTGTGATCGTATATTTCATAAATCCTCCACAAAAATTAAGATTTTTTTTAAAAAGTACTTGAGTTAAAGTCAACTTTAAGTTGTATAATAAATAATACAGGACAATTTAATTGTATGCAAGTGAAATTTGCATAAGTTTGCAAAGTACAGGATCGCATTTTCAGACGATCAACATTGCCGCAGGATGGCAGAAAGGAAAAGTATGAACGAAACACTGAAGGTACTGGAGAGCAGAAGAAGCTGCAGGAAGTTTAAGCCGGATATGGTTAAAAAGGAAGAACTTGATGCGATCATCAAAGCCGGAACATATGCAGCAACGGGAATGGGCAAGCAGAGCCCCATCATTATAGCAGTTACAAATAAGGAACTGAGAGATGCTCTTTCTGAAGAAAACAGAAAGATCGGCGGCTGGAGTGAGGGTTTTGATCCCTTCTATGGTGCACCGGTGGTACTCATAGTACTGGCAGATAAAAATGTTGTGACGTACATGTATGACGGTTCACTGGTAATGGGCAATCTGATGAATGCTGCAGAAAGCCTTGGCGTCGGCAGCATCTGGATTCACAGGGCTAAAGAAGAGTTTGAGTCGGAATTCGGAAAAGACATCCTTAAAAAACTCGGAATAGAAGGCAATTATGAAGGAATAGGCCACTGTGCTCTTGGCTATGCAGCAGAGCCTGCAAACAGTGCAGCACCCAGAAAAGCAAACTATGTTTATTATGCGGAGTAAGGACCGGACAGATTTTACCCGGTGATCATTTAATCATGAAAGGAGGCCGTTTGTGGCAGCAGTAAAATGGGGCGTGCTGGGAACAGCAAATATCGCCAGAGGGTGCACGATCCCCGGAATGAAACTGGCAGAAGATTGTGAGCTTTATGCCATAGCAGGCAGAAGCCTTGAGAAAGCAGAGCGCTTTAAGCAGGAATTCGGATTTGAAAAGGCATACGGAAGCTATGAAGATCTCATTGCAGATAAGGATATACAGGCAGTTTATATTCCGCTTCCAAACGGACTGCATTTAAAATGGGTAAAGGAAGCTCTTAATGCCGGTAAGCATGTGATATGTGAAAAGCCGCTGGCCCTGAATGCCCGTGATGCAAAAGAGATGTTTGACACGGCAAAGAAAAACGGCGTTTATCTTATGGAAGCTTATGCTTATCTGCACACTCCGTATATGGAGAGTCTTAAGAATGATGCAGCGTCAGGCATTATCGGATCTGTTGACTATATTGAGACAGCTTTTGTAACACAGGGCTATACGGAGGACATAAGGCTTCATAAGGATATGGGCGGCGGAGCCATGTACGACCTTGGCTGCTACTGCACTACGATGATCCTTTCACTTATTGATTCCGAGCCGGAATATGTTAAAGCCATAGCGGAGTTTACAGATCTTGGCGTTGATGCGATGACAACAGGCATTATCCGTTTCGGGAATGGTGCCAGGGCCGCCTTTGATGTGGGAATGGTTCTGGGAGTAAAGACCGACTCAAGATATGACAGGTTGTATATTCACGGAAGCAAAGGATCCATCAGATCGGATGTGGAATACAACCGGGACGGAGATGTGAGCTACAGGATATTCATCCGGGATGAGATAATCGAAAGAAAGGTCAGCAATCCTCAGAACTATTCTCTGGAGATAGCCCAGATGTGCAGATGCATAAATGGGGAAGATACACCCCATTTGACCCCGGAGTTTTCAATAAAGAATGCGGAACTGATGGACAGGATTCTTTTAGAAATAGGTTACTGAAAACAGTAGAAGAAAGGAGCAGAATATGTTTGATTTCAATTACTTCACACCCACGAAAGTTGTATTTGGCAAAGGAACAGAGAGCAAGGTTGCTGACCTGATAAAGGAATTCGGCGGAACTAAGATCCTCATTCATTACGGCGGCGGAAGCGTTGTGCGTTCGGGGCTTTTAAAGAGAGTAACGGATTCACTTGACGCAGCAGGGTTAAACTATGTTACGCTCGGAGGTGCTGTTCCGAATCCCCACCTTGGACTTGTTTATGAAGGGATCGAACTCTGTAAAAAAGAAAATGTGGATTTTCTTCTGGCTGTGGGCGGAGGAAGTGTGATAGATTCAGCCAAAGCCATAGGCTACGGAGTTGCCAACGAAGGAGATGTATGGGATTTTTACGATTACAAGCGTGAAGCAACCGGCTGTCTTCCCGTGGGAGTCATTCTGACCATAGCTGCTACGGGAAGCGAGATGAGCGACTCCTCTGTAATTACCAAGGAAGAAGGTCTTGTAAAACGCGGATACAGCAGCGACTATTCAAGGCCTAAGTTTGCGATAATGAATCCCGAGATCACCATGACACTGCCTGACTACCAGACTGCCTGCGGATGTACGGATATCATGATGCACACTATGGAGAGGTATTTCACAAACGGCGGAAACATGGAGATCACTGACGCTCTTGCCGAAGGGCTTCTCCGCACAGTTAAAAAGAATGCCATCATACTCTGCAAGGATCCTAAGAACTATAATGCCAGGGCAGAGGTTATGTGGGCTGGAAGCCTTGCACACAATGGACTGACAGGCTGCGGAAATGACGGCGGAGACTGGATGACTCATAAGCTGGAGCATGAGCTGGGCGGACTTTATGATGTGGCCCATGGTGCAGGACTTGCAGCAATCTGGGGAAGCTGGGCAAGATATGTTTATAAGGACTGCCTGCCCAGGTTTAAGAAGTTTGCCATAAATGTTATGGATGTTGAAGCAACAGGTACGGATGAAGAAGTAGCTCTGCGCGGTATCGAAGCAATGGAGGATTTCTACAGGAGCATCAATATGCCCACAAACCTGCGTGAGCTGGGAGTCGAGCCTACCGATGAGGAACTGGCACTTATGGCAAAGAAATGTGCGGTCGGTGTCGGCGGCGAAATGGGCTCAGCCAAGGTGCTGAACGAAGAAGCAATGTTAGCAATTTACCGGGCAAGCATGTAACACTAATAAATTTCAGGGGCTGTCGCTTAGTTGACTAAGTCAATCAGGCGGCAGCTTTTTTTCATATAGGTTGTATAACAAATATTTTCGGTTTACGCTGAATGCAGTCTGGCGGGATAAGCTGGGGATTTTCATCACCCCTGATTAATTTGCTGTAAGGTTGTGGACTTTTTATATCTGAAGGTCTATTATTATCAGTATGAAAAATCCATATCAGAATGAGCATCTGAAAGCCCTGGTAAAAGAGAACATGGTCGGAATGCGGTTCTTTATTATAATGGAACTGTTTGGTATTTTTCTGTGTTTCTTAAGTTTCTTTAATACATACAGAGCTATCTACACGCATAACGAGATCCGGTTCACTGACCTGCTGGGACTGATGGATGATACGATATATACCATAGAGATAACCGAAATGCCTGAAGAACTGTATCCCTCATACTATATGGTAAAAATGGGAGACAATGCACTTCTGGTTACCGGTATTGACGATGCGCTTGAGGAGTTCAGACAGACAGGACATGCTAAGGTGAGGGGGCAGCTCCGTGCCTTTATTGACGGGGAACTGGATATCAGGCTGACAGCATGGCATTATTTTGACAGAAATAATTATTATGCAGATAATCCTGAAGTAATGAAACGGGCAGCAGGTCATTATCTTAACTGCTCAAAAAAATACAGTTTTATAAGGATACTGTGTAACGATCATCCGCTGGGACTGGTTTTCGGACTGACCATACTTTTTGTAAACAGTCTGTGTATGTGCTGGACAGGAACTCCATATGCCATCAGGCATTTACACCCGGCTTGCGGAAGCGTCAGGTATACACCGCAGGAAATAGATGAGCAGGCCAACCGTCCGGAATCAGAATGGATGGAACGTGAGGGACTCTATTTCACGCCGGAACTTCTCATCGGAGTAAAAAATGGCATGGCAGCAGTCCGGTATGATGACATAGAAAAAATCTATATAAAGAAAAAGTGGCATATTGACTGGGCAAGCAGTCCCAATACTTCCCGAATAAGACGTAGTGCCCAAGTAAACGCAGAAATTATGATCTGGGCCAGTTCGAAGAATTCAGAATACTATAGCTACCAGCTTATTGCAGTAAGTAAAAACCACAGAAAGATCCTACTGTGCGATTGCACGTATATCGACCAGTCCGTTATAGACCGCATTAAGGAAAAATGCGGTCCGGAGGTGGAGGCAGATTTTTCCTGTCAATGAAACCCGCATATGGTAAGTCATCAACGGAGAATATGTGACAAAACCGGACATTTACTCGCTCTTCTATAATCAGACAAAAGGCTGTGTAGTAGGAATTGATACCCAGAATTGTTATGGACCTGCGGATGTTTATTTGGTAGAGATATATTATAATGAGGATTTTGAATCATTATATTCAATTCCAGTCGAAGATCCAAGTATTTATGGTGTAAAGTAATTTTCCATAGTGCAGAAAAAACATTTCGGTTCCAGCGGCTAAAAGATACAACAAATTTATTAACCAATACCGTTCCATTGGATTTATAAATCCGGAAGGAACGGTATTTTTTATTATTTTAGGAATGTGATCCTTTAATAAACATACTCCCTTTATGATCGCTGACAGATCCGGAAAGTGATAATTTTTTCATGTGCAGTACACTGTACTGTCAGTCTGAGCCTGAGTGTATTTTTTGCCGGAAGTCTGCTGGAGTTATGAAGTGTTATTATTCAGCATCTGTAGAATTCAGCTCTGAAAATTCAACATTGAATTCAATTCTTCATAATGCTATCATAATCCATGAAAGTAGATAATTTTTCATAGTCAGATTCATTTAATTCTATTATTTCAAAACTTCTGCTTTCAGATTCCAAACATTTTGACAGGCAGGAGTGAATGTCCATATGGCTCCTGCTGTATTCCGAAGAAGGAGGTTCATACTATGGACAGAAACCATTTAATATCGAATGAAGTATCAGTTAACCGCAATCAGAAGGACACTGTTTTCCGCATGCTTATGAAGAACCGGAAAAATCTTCTGAGCCTGTATAACGCATTGAACGGTACTGCCTATGAGGATGAAAACGAGATAGAGATAAATACTCTCGAAAATGCGGTCTATATGTCGCACAAGAATGATGTGTCATTTATCTTCAAGTTTTCATTAAACCTGTACGAGCACCAGAGTACACCGAATCCGAACATGCCCTTGCGTGATCTCTATTATGTGGCAGATATCTATCATAGGGATTATTCGGGTGAAGATCTGTACAGCTCGAAAATGATCCGGATAAAGACACCGCGGTTTGTGGTATTCTATAACGGAAGGGATATTCAGGAGGAATGCTTTGAATACCGGCTTTCCGACATGTTTGAAAACAATGATAAAAATCCGGATCTTGAACTGATAGTCAGGGTATATAATATAAACTCGTAAACATTACCGCCTCCCGGTTCCGCGTCAGGAAATCCCTCAGAACATTTTCCTTTATGCACTCATCTATTGCTCTGGTTACCGCTTCCTCAAGTGTTGTTTCCTTTGTGTTGTACCGTCTTATCTTATCCACATATATCATGTATTCCTTAAGCACGCTACATGCATCCTTAAGTTTTTCGTTCATTCCGCTGTTTATATTATATACCCTGACTATCA
>JAILDD010000270.1 GCA_024689605.1 Lachnospiraceae bacterium | reverse complement strand
GGGAGATTTACGACAGGAACGGTCTTTTTGACAGAGTCGAGGACGGCGGCATAGCGGAGAACGGTCTCGCTCTTGGTGATAATGAGTATTTTGTCCTTGGGGACAACTTAAATGACAGTGAGGACAGCCGTTCAGGCAATGTGGGTACTGTAAAGAAAGATTATATACTCGGCAAGGTGTGGTTTGCACTTGCCGGCGATACTTCTGCTACGGCAGGATTTGTAAAATAAGAGTAACCGGTTCTTTCGGTTACACAGACGAGGTTGATAATGGCTATTCAGTGGTTTCCCGGACATATGACAAAAGCCGTAAGGGCTATGGAGGAAGATATAAAGCTTGTGGACCTGCTGATAGAACTGGCAGATGCACGAATTCCAATATCTTCGAGAAATCCTGAGTTTGACAGGATAGCCGGTTCAAGGCTTCGCATGGTCATAATGAATAAGAGCGACCTGGCGGATGAACAGGCCAATAAAGCCTGGCTGTCATATTATGAGGCGAATAATATATCTGCAGTGCTTATGGATGCCAGGAGCAGCAAGGGCACCGGAGAGCTTAAGAAAAAGATAGCCGAACTGTGTGCTGCGAAAAAAGCCCGTGATCTGAAGCGCGGCATAAAAAACAGGCCTGTCAGGGCTATGGTGGTAGGAATTCCGAATGTGGGAAAATCCACATTTATTAATACCTATGCAGGAAGGGCTGTTGCAAAGACCGGAAACAAGCCCGGTGTGACCAGGGGGAAGCAATGGATAAAGCTTGCGAAGGACTTAGAACTCTTGGATACCCCCGGCGTATTATGGCCAAAGTTTGATGATGAATCCACAGGGATGCATCTGGCAATGATAGGTTCCATAAGTGATGATATACTTGATAAGCAGGAGATAGCATGCGGTATAATTGATTTTATGGAAGACAGATATGCAGGCCGTCTTAAGGAAAGATATGAGGAAGATTATGCCGGAAACCCTTATGAAATGCTGGAAAGAATTGCAATAAAGAAGGGGTGCCTTAAAAAGGGCGGCGAGGCAGATCTGGATAAATGTGCGGGAATGATAACTGATGACTTAAGGAGCATGAAGCTCGGAAGGCTGACTATAGAAATACCGGAGGATATCAGACAGAAATGAGAATCAAGGATGATGATCTGGAATTGATCGATATAGACTCTGAATCTGAGCGCGAAGAGGCAAAACGAAAGGCAGAGCGAAGAAGGAAAAAAAAGCAGAAGGCCGTGCTCAAGGAAATCCTGGGCAACAGTCTGTTTTTGCTTGCTGTATTTCTTGTTACCCTTTGCCTTGTTAAATTCGTAGGCCAGCGTACTGTGGTGGTGGGTTCCAGTATGGAAAGCACACTCCAGGATGGCGACAACCTGATAGTTGATAAGATTTCCTACAGGTTCAGTGAACCAAAACGTTTTGATATCATAGTTTTTCCCTTTAGCTACGAAAGCGGAACCTATTACATCAAGAGGATAATCGGCCTGCCGGGAGAAACGGTGCGCATTGATGATGATGGCAATATTTTCATCAACAATGAGCTTTTGGAGGAACATTACGGCAGGGAAGTTATGACAGATCCGGGGATTGCGGAGGATGGAATAGTACTTGGAGAAAACCAGTATTTTGTACTTGGAGACAACCGAAATCATTCATCAGACAGCCGAACATCTGCCGTGGGACTCATACAGAAGGAACGGATAATCGGAAGGGCGTGGGTCAGGATATATCCGTTTAACAAATTCGGAAATGTAAATAAGTAGGTAACCGGAAGAACCGATGGGTTTCAAACAGTTACACAAGCAGGAGCTATTATGGAAAAAAGTCTGGCAGAGATAAAAGCTGAATTTAAGCAGTTAAGCGTATCAGCTCGTGAAGATAAAAAAGTAATAGATTCATTTATTGAACAATATTCATCTGATGAACGCAAACAGATAAAGGAACTTGTTGAAAAGGCGGAAAAAAAGCTTAAGGCTCTTGATACTGAGATGGAACGCATGGAGCAGATGTTTGCATTCGAAAGAAAGTATTCTGACTATTCCTTTATATGCGGCATCGATGAGGTTGGAAGGGGACCTTTTGCGGGACCGGTGGTTGCCTGCGGTGTGATCCTTCCAAAGGATTGCAGTCTTTTATATCTAAATGATTCCAAGAAATTATCCGAAAAAAAGAGAGAGGAGCTTTATCCGCTTATAATGGAGAATGCGGTTTCCGTGGGTCTAGGTATGGCTACTAACGAACGCATTGATGAGATCAACATCCTGCAGGCTACATATGAAGCCATGCGTGAAGCTGTCTCAAAGCTTGATCCCGCACCGGACCTGCTGCTTAATGATGCGGTGACCATACCGGGGCTTGATATGAAGCAGGTTGCCATAATCAAGGGTGATGCACAGTCTGCATCGATAGCTGCGGCAAGCATAGTGGCTAAGGTGACCAGGGATCATATGATGGAAGAGTATGATTCGATCTATCCGGAATATGGATTTGCAAAGAATAAAGGATACGGTTCAGAGGAGCATAGA
>JAILDD010000260.1 GCA_024689605.1 Lachnospiraceae bacterium | reverse complement strand
TGCGATGAACCACCATGTAAATAATATTTACAACCTTTATAACCCGAATGTATATAATCTGGATGCGCTCTGCAAGAAGTTTATGCTTCATGCCAAGCGTGTTCCCAGGGAAGTATTTGAAATGAGCCTTAAGGAACAGATTGCCGACAAGGGAGTTATGGTGCTTTCATTCTATAATGCGATCGCATCAGCCTCCAAGAACGTACCCATCAGTAATGAGTACACGACGGCAGAGCTTGAGAAGCTGGGATTTAGATGGAGCAAGATAGGTCTCAGTTATCTTAAATTTATCAAGAGGCTGTAGAGACTGAGGCCGTTTGGCACCTTGCGGCGGGGCATCCCCGGTTTGATGAACGGACCTTTCTGGCAAATCGTATCGGTAAGAATTGGTAATGAAATTACTTGAACGTGTCACGCAGAATGAATCAGACCAAGGGAGATGCCGGGTTTATTTCGGGACGGATCCTAAGGGAAGAGGACGAAATGAGAATAGGTATAGATGTAGGTTCCACCACGATAAAGTGTGTGGTGCTTGATGATGAAAATAAGATAATCCACAACAGTTACGAGCGTCATTTTGCAATGATAATCGAAAAGACCAAAGAGGTTGTGGAAGGGGTTATCAAAAAGTTTAATATCACGGAGCCCGTAAAGCTGGCGATATCCGGCTCGGCAGGAATGGGACTCGCTGAAAATGCGGGCATTCCTTTTGTGCAGGAGGTTTATGCCACAAAGGTTGCGGTATCAAACCGTATTCCCGATACCGATGTGGTAATAGAGCTTGGCGGCGAAGATGCAAAGATACTTTTCTTAAAAGGCAATATGGAAGTCCGCATGAACGGAACCTGTGCCGGAGGTACGGGTGCATTTGCAGACCAGATGGCATCCCTAATGAATATCACCGGTGATGAGATGAATGAACTTGCCATGAATTCGGACAAGGTCTATTCAATTGCGTCACGCTGCGGTGTTTTCGCAAAGACTGATATCCAGCCTCTTTTGAACCAGGGCGCAAGGAAAGAGGATATTTCCGCAAGCATTTACAAGGCAATAGTCAATCAGACTATTACAGGCCTTGCCCAGGGACATCCCATAGAGGGCAATGTGGTATATCTTGGCGGTCCCCTTACATTCATGTCATATCTCCGTGACAGTTTCGACGAGGCACTTCATCTGAAGGGAACCCTTCCCGATGATTCGCTTCTTTTCGTGGCTCTCGGTGCAGCATATTATGCAAATGAATCCATAGACTTAAATGAAGCTCTTGCAAAGATAGGCGAGAAGAGGGAATTCTCTGCTGACAATGCCCTTGAGCCTTTATTTAAGGACGAGGCTGAGTATAAAGAATTTTCCGAGCGTCATGCAAAGGACACCGTGCAGCACAGAGACAGCTTTGATATTTCCGAAGAGGTTTTCTTAGGGATAGATTCCGGTTCCACTACTTTAAAGCTGGTGCTGATCGATAAGGACGGCAGCATTCTCTATTCACGCTATACCTCCAATCAGGGACGTCCCATTGATGTGGTGGTTGAGCTGCTTAAGGAAATGTATGAAAAATATCCCGACATAAAAGTCACCAGTGCTGCGGTTACCGGTTACGGTGAGGAGATGATGAAGTCTGCTCTCGGTATTGACCTTGGCATAGTAGAGACTGTGGCACATTTTACTGCTGCTAAATTCTTCCTGCCGGATGTTGAATTCATCATCGATATCGGCGGTCAGGATATGAAATGCTTTAAGATACGGAATGGTGCCATTGACAATATCTTCCTTAATGAAGCCTGTTCTTCCGGCTGCGGCTCCTTCCTTCAGACTTTTGCGGGATCCCTGGGATATGAGATAGCCGAGTTTGCAAAGATCGGACTCTTTGGTAAAAAGCCGGTGGACCTTGGTTCCAGATGTACCGTGTTCATGAATTCGTCGGTTAAGCAGGCCCAGAAAGAGGGCGTGTCCGTTGAAGATATTTCCGCAGGACTTTCCATTTCCGTGGTAAAGAATGCATTATATAAAGTAATCCGTGTCAACACTGCGAAGGAGCTGGGAGAAAGGATAGTGGTTCAGGGCGGAACCTTCCTTAATGATGCGGTCCTTCGTGCTTTTGAAAAAGAGCTGGGGGTAAATGTGATCCGTCCCGACATTGCAGGTATGATGGGTGCTTATGGTGCGGCCCTTTACGCAGAGCGTTCACATGCAGCTGCAGTCAGGTCAGGTAAAGTCTCTCAGGACGCAAAAGGACTTATATCAAAGCAGGAACTGGATGAGTTTACTTACGAGACTAAGAGTATTAACTGCAGCGGCTGCAATAACCACTGCAATTTAACAGTGAATACTTTCCCCGGAGGGCGCAGATTTATCGGCGGCAATAAGTGTGAGAAGCCGGTGACGCAGAAGTCTTCCGATGATTCGCACAATCTCTATGAGTACAAATTAAAATATTTTGAAAAGCTTCTGGAAACACAGCCGACAGAGCCTAAGCAGATAGTGGGTCTGCCTATGGCACTCAATATGTATGAGATGCTTCCTTTCTGGCATGCATTTTTTACAAAGCTCGGTTACGGCGTGAAGATCTCCGGTTTTTCAAACCGCAGGATGTACATAAAGGGGCAGGGAACTATTCCTTCCGATACGGTATGTTTCCCGGCTAAGATGGTTCACGGACATATCATTAAATTAATAGAGGACGAGGTGGATGCGATATTTTTCCCCTGCCTGACTTTTAATTTCAATGAACATCATGGGGAAAACCACTATAACTGTGCGGTGATAGCAGGATATCCGGAGGTTATCGGAGCAAACATCCGCAACTTCGGCAAGAGTAAGTACATATGTGAATATCTGGGCCCCCACAATAAAGGTCATTTCAAAAAGAGTATGTGGGAGCTGATGAATAAGCATTTCGGTCCTGTATCAAGGGGCGAGGTGAATGCTGCATGCGAGGCTGCATATGCAGCATATGCAGCTTATGAAAATGCAATGCGTGTAAGGGCTGCAGAGATAATCGATGAGTGCAGGCAGCAGGGCAAAAAGATCGTGTGTCTTGCCGGCAGACCATACCATACGGATCCTGAGATAAACCACGGCATACACAAACTGATAGCACAGCTTGGTTTCGGTGTAATAAGCGAGGATTCAATCAGTCATCATATGAAGAAGCTTACCCTGAATCTTCGAAACCAGTGGACATACCATGCGAGACTTTTCTCCGCTGCGGCGTATGTTTCAAGACAGCCTGACATGTATCTGGTCCACCTTGTTTCCTTCGGCTGCGGACTGGATGCCATCACGACAGATGAGGTCAGGAGCATACTGGAGAGCGAAGGCTGTCTCTATACACAGATAAAGATTGACGAAGTAACGAACTTAGGTGCAGTTAAGATCCGCCTGAGAAGCCTGATAGCAGCGATAAAGCAGGCTGAGGAAGAGGCAAGCAGATGAAGAACACTCTTAAGCATTATAAAAAAAGAGTTGAATACAGCCTGAAGATGAAGCGGGAGAAATATACCATCCTGATACCTGAGATGGCGCCTCTTCATTTTCGCCTGATAAAGCCAATCCTTGCAAGAGATGGGTACAATACTGACCTGATGGGCTATGAAGGACCGGATGTGCTCAAGAAGGGACTGCAGTACGTGCACAATGATATCTGCTATCCCTGCCTGCTGATCACCGGCCAGATGCTCACAGCCATGGAAAGTGGAAAGTATGATCCGAATAAAGTGGCTATGCTTATCACCCAGTCAGGCGGAGGCTGCAGGGATACCAACTATATTAACCTGATGAGGAAGGCTTTTGAAAAAGCGGGCTATCCCAATGTGCCTTTCCTTTCAGCAAATATCTGGTTCATGGAATATAACAGCGGCGTGCTGATGAGACCTTCAACACTGCTTATGGCAGTTTCCGGAATGGTCTATGGTGACTTTCTTATGATACTGGGCAACCAGATCAGGCCTTATGAAGTAAATAAGGGTGAGACAGATGCACTGATCGATAAGTGGATCAAGTTTATCATTAATGAGTATGAGCATGGAAGAGGCTATACGAAGAAAGCAATGAGAAAAAATCTTCATGCAATGGGTGAAGAGTTTGTAAAGATACAAAAGACTGATGAGAAAAAAGTAAAGGTGGCTATAGTCGGAGAGCTTTTCCTGAAATATTCTGTACCCGGCAATAACCATCTGGAGGATTTCCTGGCAGAGCAGGACTGCGAGGTATATATGCCAAGCATGCTTGGATTCGGTGTCTACAAGACAAACGGAGCTTTGGAAGAGCTTAAGAAATTCGGCGGAAAGCCCTGGAAGAGGGTGATCATGGAAATCGTCATGAAGTGGTTCCTGGGAATAGAGGATCTGCTGATCTCTGCGATAGAAGAATTTCCGCAGTTTACCGCACCTGAGCGTGTGGCTGATCTGGTGAAGAGGGCTGACGGCATAATCGACAGGGCAAACAGCATGGGTGAAGGCTGGTATGTGGCAGCAGAGGTACTGGAATTTGCTGAGCATGGTTATGAAAACGTAGTCTGCGTGCAGCCCTTTGGATGTCTTCCCTGCCATGTGGCAGTAAAGGGTGTCTTAAATAAAGTTCGTCAGGTAGATCCCAGAGTCAATGCTGTGGATATAGAGTATGATCCGGGTGCTACAAGGGTCAACCAGGAAAACAGGATCAAGCTTATGCTGGCAGTAGCAAGGGAAAACCTGGCAAAATAAGAAGGGAGTTTTAAAGGCAATGGCAAAGATTGGATTTGATAACGAAAAATACCTGCAGCTTCAGTCTGAGAAGATACAGGAGCGCATAAAGTTTTTCGGCGGAAAGCTATATCTGGAATTCGGCGGAAAGCTTTTTGATGATTTCCATGCATCCAGGGTACTGCCCGGTTTTCAACCTGATTCAAAAATCCGTATGCTCAGCAAGATAAAGGATGATGCTGAGATAGTTGTTGTTATCAATTCCGGTGATATAGAGAAAAATAAAGTGCGCGGAGACTTAGGCATCACGTATGATATGGATGTGCTGAGACTTATTGATGCATTCAGGGATTACGGTCTGTATGTGGGAAGTGTGGTACTGACACAGTTTGCCGGACAGCCTGCAGCAGTTGCCTATCAGAAGAAGCTTGAGACACTGGGGATCAAGGTCTACAGACATTATCCAATTCCCGGGTATCCCGCAAACATTCCTTTTATCGTAAGTGACGAGGGATACGGGAAAAATGAATATATCGAGACTACCAGGTCGCTTGTAGTCATCACAGCACCCGGACCGGGATCCGGAAAAATGGCCACATGCCTTTCCCAGCTTTATCATGAGTACAAGCATGGCGTAAAGGCCGGCTATGCTAAGTATGAGACTTTCCCCATCTGGAACATACCGCTAAAGCATCCTGTAAATCTTGCGTACGAGGCTGCAACGGCTGACTTAAATGATGTGAATATGATAGATCCCTTCCATTTGGAAGCATATGGAGAGACCACTGTTAATTATAACCGTGATGTTGAGATATTCCCTGTGCTCAACGCAATGTTCGAGCGTATCATGGGAGAGTCGCCCTACAAGTCACCTACAGATATGGGTGTAAATATGGCAGGCAATGCGATCATTGATGATGCAGCCGTAAAAGATGCCGCGAATGCAGAGATAATCAGAAGATATTATAATACGCTCTGTCAAAAGAGACAGGGAAATGCAGACGATTCCCAGGTTACAAAGATAGAGCTTTTGATGAAGCAGGCAGGTATCTCTGTTGAGAACAGACCTGTTGTGGGAGCAGCTCTTGTAAAAGCAGAAATGACAGGAGGACCGGCGGCAGCAATGGAGCTTCCGGATGGAACCATAGTAACAGGAAGAACCTCTGAACTGCTGGGAGCTTCATCCGCATTGCTTCTCAATGCGCTTAAGGCTCTGGCAGGCATTGATGATGAGGTGAAGCTTATTTCACCTGAGGTTATAGAACCCATACAGGACCTGAAGGTTCAGTATCTTGGCGGACACAATCCCAGGCTTCATACTGATGAGATACTTATTGCTCTTTCGGTCTGTGCAGCTACGGATGAAAAAGCGGCAAGGGCTATGGAGCAGCTTAAGAATCTCCGCGGCACAGAGGTACATACCAGTGTCATACTTTCATCTGTTGATACCAATACTTTCAGGCGTCTTGGAGTGAACCTTACCAGTGAACCCCACTATCAGACTAAGAAACTCTATCATAGATGAAGAAATTCATAAAAAACATCCTTGTTCAAAAAAGGACAAAGCAGTATAAGGAACGTGTCAGATATCTGAAGAATATACGCGGCGGAAATGACCGGCTTGAGGAAGAGGCAGCGAAAAAAAGCGGTGCCAGCGGCTGGTCAGGTTTTTCCGTGTGTACTGTTCCATATTCCGGTATAGGATCACTGACTGAAAAAAAGAACTGTGACATAATCTTAATGTACAGTGATAAAAATGGGGAATTATGCGGATATGCAAATGCGGAAATCTGCCGTTTTTTTAAGGAAAATGCGGATATTTCGCTGGTTTACGGAGATGAGCTGATCATTGATGATTCCGGAGAGGAACGCATATATTCGGATTTTTATTATAAGCCGGACTGGTCTCCGGACAGTTACCTTGACGCATTCTATATAGGTAATCTCTTTGCTTTCAGATTTTCACTTTTAGAAAAGATAAGGACTGATATTAATGCGGACTGTGATGCGGACAGGCTTTTCGGTCTGCTTGCTCTTGCTGCGGGAGGATTTGAGCGCAGGCAGGGAATGTATTTTCCAATAGGGCATATTTCCAAAACTCTCTATAGATCATACATAGATTCTGACATTTTTCATGGAAGACGTTTTGGC
>JAILDD010000236.1 GCA_024689605.1 Lachnospiraceae bacterium | reverse complement strand
CTTGTAATTCAGGTACCACTTGGTTCCTTCGGGATAATTGGTTTCATCCGCGTAAATCTCATCACACATGGACTGTATGGTGGGATCAAGAGTGGTATATATGCTTAAGCCGCCGCTGTAGAGCAGGGTATAAGCTTTGGAGGATGCCTGGGCTTCGGTATAGCCGCTGTTGATGAACATTTCGGTAAGGTCTTCAACGACCTGTTCGATCACCTCATCCTCAAAATATGTATAGATCGTTTCCTCGTTTGACTGTGTATTGACCTCGGTTATGCGGGAATAAACATCATCTGCTACTGTTTCGTCATAGGTCTCCCGGTCTATGTATCCCAGTTCGAGCATTTTCTTAAGTACCGTGATGCGGCGCTCGTTGTTTTTCTCGGGGTGACTAATGGGATTGTATGCTGAAGGATTCTTGGTTATGCCGGCAATGCAGGCGCATTCCGACAGGTTGAGTTCATAAACGGGCTTTCCGAAATAGCGCAATGACGCGGCCTGTACTCCCAGGGTATTCTGGCCGAGGTTTATAGTGTTCATGTAAGTAACAAGGATGTCATCCTTGCTCATGTTTTTTTCCAACTCTGTGGCCAGGTACTGTTCCTGTATCTTACGCTTTACACGTTCCATCTTTGTCTCGCCGGTGGCCCACTTGTCGAATACGCTGTTTTTTATGAGCTGCTGGGTGATGGTACTTGCACCCTGTGAGAAATTGAACTTGTTTTTTGCGCCGAGGGCAGCGGCACGCATGATACCTTTGATATCGATACCGTTGTGTTCATAATATCTTTCGTCCTCTATAGCTACGAAAGCGTCTTTAAGCTGCTGAGGGATTTTGTCCCCGCCAACGTAAGTTCTGTTGGAATTCTCAGCCACCAGTTTGGTCAGCAGGTGTCCCTCACTGTCATAGAGCATTGTCGCATAGCCGGTAGGAGTTACGTCGATGGTTGCGATGCTGGGGGCGCCGGCTATTATGCCCTTGAACATGCCGATTCCCATACAGCTTCCTATGACAATGAAAGATATGGTACATATAAGCAGTGCCTTCAGTATGGTGATCCAGATCATTTTTTTGAACTTTACACCCTTTGAACTGAGGGCATGCTGTTTATTTATGATGCCTCTTCTTGTATAATTCATAATAGGTAGAAACCTCCCAAATTACATTTTGTAATTATACCAAATCCGCCGTCTTATAATCAACTGACCGGACCCGGAGGGAATTTTGTTTTTCTGGCCGTGTTATACGGCGAAAAAGTGTATAATTTATACTGATAGTTTGATACAGTAATGTATGGAGACCGGATGGCTGAGTATAGGATCGTAAGGACCGGGGGTACCGGTGAATATGAAGAAAAAAAATCCCGTTTCATTGCAAGACTTTGTCCCGTAAAGGATGAGAATGAGGCATCGGAGCTGATCGCTTCCGTAAAGAAGCAGTACTGGGATGCAAAGCACAACTGCTATGCTTTTGTGATAGGGGAGAATAACGAGATATCCAGATGCTCAGACGACGGGGAACCTTCAGGAACAGCGGGACGGCCCCTGTTAGAGACCCTGGTATCTGAAGGTATACATGACGCTGTTGTGGTGGTGACCAGGTATTTCGGCGGGACGCTTTTAGGAACCGGAGGACTGGTAAGGGCATATACTCAGGCGCTTAAGGAGGCAATTGCCTCAAGCGAGATAGTGCCCATACGGGCAGGGATGGAAGCTGATATTGTTTTTTCATATGCCGATGTGGGGGCAGTGAAGAATTATATTGAAGCAGCCGACGCAAGGATATGTGCCCAGGAATACGGCGCAGATGTCACTTATACCTGTGCCTTTGAACAGTCCGTATATGAGGATGCCGTAAAGAAAATTAAGGATCTGACCGGCGGCAAAGTACAGATATCGGAACCGCGCCCGGTGGAGATAGACTGGTAGATACATATGGAACAATATCTTGAAACAATCATATATGACGATTTTGCGGCAATGCTGAGGGGACGCTATGAGGAGTCTTCATCAGTAGTTGCCCTGCGTTATTTTGAGGGCGAAAAGATCACTGATGTCACTTATTCGGAGATGGTTGAAAGAGTGGCATCGGTTTATGCGTTTCTGCAGAAGGAAGGTTTAAGCAGAAAACATATAGCCATACTGTCGGAGAATCGTTATGAATACATAATCATTTATCTTGCTGCAGTACTGGATTCAGTCATAGTTCCCATGGACAGAGAGGCCACGCCGGAAGTCATAGGCGAAATGCTGGAACGTTTCGATGTATCTGCTGTTTTTGTTACAGACAGGACTGAGAAGAAGGTCGACCGGGATTCGGAAATAAAAAAGTTCAATATAGACCGGAATTTTCAGAATATTCTAAAGACGGAGATTTCTGTTCCGCAATTTTTTGAAGAAACAAAAAAGACAAATAAAGACCGTTTTGCAGTACTTGCTTCCACCTCCGGCACTGACGGAAGGATGAAGGGTGTGATGCTCACACAGTACAATGTGATAACGAACATCAGGGGGACACTGGAAAATAATGTGCTGAAGTCACCTACACTTTCATTTCTTCCCATGCATCATACCTATGGTTTCAATCCCTGCATACTGGCAACACTGTATAACGGCACCACTCTTTGTATTAACCGTGACGTGAAGAAACTGTTCAGGGATATCAAGGCTTTTGATCCCTTCTTTTTCGGAGCTGTGCCAATGGTCATCGAAGGCATGTATGACAACATACTGCGGGAGGCGAAAAAACAGAATAAGGAAAAATCCCTTCAGCGTCTTATTAAAGTTAGCAATGCACTGAGAAAAGTGGGGATAGACCTGAGGCATAAATTTTTCGGAAATATAATTACTCCGGGACTTAGGCTTGTGGTAAGCGGCGGTGCGCCGCTTCGCCGTGAGTATGTGGAACTGTTCGATGACATAGGCATCACTATACTCAACGGTTACGGCTTGACCGAGTGTTCGCCCACTATAGCCGTCAGCCGTACCATCAACAATGTGCCGGGGAGCGCGGGCACTATTATGAAACACATAGATGTCAAAGTGGCGGAGGACGGCGAGCTGCTGGTCAAGGGTCCTAATGTAATGTTGGGCTATTATAAGGATGAGGAAGCAACCCGTGCCGCAATGGAGGGCGAATATTTTAAGACCGGTGACATAGGATACACTTTGGGAAAACTGGTGTTCGTCACGGGACGCAAAAAGAATCTTATCATTACGGAGAACGGCGAAAATATTGCACCGGAGTATCTTGAGGCCAAGATAAATTCTTTCGAGGAAGTGGAAGAAAGCCTGGTGGTATCAAAACGTATAAATAATGTGAGCATCGTCTGTGCGAAAGTCTATATGGGAGAGGACGGCAAGCAGAAAGAGCAGAAGTTCAGGGAAGACCTTAAAGCACTTAATGAGAGCCTGCCGTCATACATGCGGATCGATGATTACGATATAATGACGGAGGCTTTCCGGAAGACCAGTTCAAAGAAGATTATCAGGAAGCTATATACATAAAACGGAGCGGACTTTAAATATGTTTGAGGAAATAAAAAAAATACTTGATTCGGAATACCACATTACGGGAATCAGCAGAGAAACTAATTTCAGAAAAGAGCTGGGACTCAGCTCCTTTGATTTCCTGAACCTGATCTGTATCTTTGAGGAAAAATACGGCGTAGAGCTGGACGAGGAAAAATATATCCATATCGTTACTGTAGGCGAGCTCTGCGATTATCTGGAAACACTGGTAGGGAACGATGCAACTTAAGACTGTTGAAGAAAAAAAAGACAAAAAGCAGTTTCTTTCCTTTCGCGAAAAAAAGTATAAAAGCGAAGCTAAGTACATTGATAATAATTATTTCATGATAGAGGAGATCTTTGCAGAGAAGCTTCATTTTACTCAAAATCTTAAGATCACACCTGTCATGATACTTGATGATACCGGGGATGTGCTGTGTGAAGCAATCATCGCATTTGCACCGCTTCTTCCTGAGTATGTCCAGGTCTGTTTTTTTGAGGCATTGGAAGGCTGCAGTGATGCGGTTAAAATGCTGATCGGTCATGCTGAAAAGCTGGGCAGTAAATATGGCTGTAAAAGGATTGTAATAGGTCTGTCGGGTCATCTCAACTACGGCCTTGGCTTTCTGGCTTCGCATTATGACAAAGTGAATTCATTCTCATCCCCCGGAAATGCATCATTCTATAATGATTATTTCAAGGAACTGGGATGTCAGGCCATAAAGCTTAATTCCTATTATGCCAAAACTTTGGACCATAAGCTGGACCAGTACAGCGCGCTTATTTCAAAGCTAAAGCGTAAATATGAATTCAGGACTTTTGATAAAAAGAAATTTGAGTACTATGCAAAAGCCTATACGGATCTTAATAACGAGTGCTTTACGGAGCACAAGTACTATTACCGCAGGGATTATGAAGATGACCTGGAGATGCTGAAGGAACTGTTCCTCTTTATAAATGAGGACTCGCTCTATTTTGCTTTTGACGGAGAAAGGCCGGTGGGTTTTATACTCTGGTATCCTGACTATAATGAGCTGGCTAAGCCCGGAGAGTCCTTCGGGACAAAACATTTTTTCCTGAATAAGCTTAAGGGAAAAAGCATAAAGACTGTCAAGGTAATGGAGTGGGGCGTGCTGGATGAATACAGGGGCTGCGGGCTTCCTGTGGCACTGGTGGACTGCGTGTATCAGACCTTGTCGAATTATAACTGTTCCTTTATGGAGTCGTCCTGGATACTTGATGAGAATGAGGATTCAAACAGCATCTGTGAGATGATAACTGACGGACGATATAAGCAGTACGCCGTATATGAAAAAGAAATCGATTAAAAATGAAAAAGACAGAATAAAGGTTTTCAGCTGTGAGCAGCCGGAGGTAATGCTCGATATTCTGAAAAAAAGGGCTGTGTTTCAGGAACTAAAGTATCCATATACGGAGGGAATGCTTAAGCTTCTTAAGGAGACCAATCCCTTTCGGCAGACATACCATTATATTGAATCCGGTGAAAGCTTTGCTTTCTTTATAATTTACGAAAGCCGGATGAACATAATGACATTGGGAAATTCCGAATGGATGATGAATGTAAAGACCGTCGGCTTCCCGTGTTCCTTAAGTAACAGCGGCTATGTTACCAATGACCTTGAATTCCTGCTTTCCTACTGCAAGAGGATAAAGGGCGGGAAGCTTATATTAAATGTTGACGAACCGGTAAAAATAAAAGGCATGGGTTTTGGCGAGACCCTTCCGAGCTGCGTGCTGTCTATAAAAAAAGAATACCGCACTATAGATGATTATGTGGCTTCGCTCCGCAGCCAGTACAGGAGAAGGATAAGGCTGGCTGAGAAAAGGTGCAGGGGGGTCAGTGTATACAGGAAAGAAATATCCGACAGTCGCCAAAATGCAGATACCGGAAAATTTTCTGATGTACAGAATACGGCGGGAACAGCTGATAAGAAAGTGAAGCACTGGGAAATATATCCCCTGTATTTGAATACGTACAGGAAGTCGGAATATAAGCTGGAATGCCTTGACAGAAAGTTTTTTGAAGAAAGTGAAGGCACGAGGCTGGTCTTCGTAAAGGACGGCAGACCTGCGGGTTTTGTGCTGCTGCATGAAGAAGGTGAAAAGCTGGTTTTCCAGTTTTGCGGAATGGATTATGAGAGCATGCAGAATACAGCGGATCTGTATTTCTTCATGCTGCTGCATATAGTCGGATTTGCAATCGAGAAAAATCTGACCACCATAGATTTCGGGCAGACATCAGAACTTACAAAAATGAAGTTCGGTGCAGAATTGTCAAAAAGATACTTTTATGCGCACCACACGAATCCTTTCCTGAACATGTTTGCCATACTGGGCAAGAGACTGCTTGAATACAGATATGATTTCCCGGATTTTAAGGTTTTTCGGATGGAATGAAAAAACCGTAAAGCCGTATTTTGTATTAGATATCAGAGGAACCAATGAACGTATTGTTATTCAGACCGAGACCGGATAAAGAGACCATAGGACTGCAGAACGTGATGATCTGCGAGCCCCTGGAGCTTGAATATATTTCCGCAAATATAGAACCCCTCGGACATACATGTACCATAATAGATATGATCATCGAGAAAAAAGATGTGAAGTATTTTGTGAAAAAGTATGCGCCTGATGTGGTGGGAATTACAGGCTATATCTCCCATGTAAATATTATGAAGGATTATGCGAGAAAAGCCAAAGAGGTGGATCCCGGCATAAAGACCATTATCGGCGGGGTCCATGCTGAGGTAAATCCCGGGGATTTTGAAAGCGAGTATGTGGATTATATCATTCGGGCAAATGGTATAAGGACTTTTATAGATATTTTGAATTCACTTGAGGGAAAGAAACCGGAGGATGAGATAGAGTGCATCTATTCGGGAGAAAAGCCCGCACCTAAAAAGGATACTGTATTTGATTACCGTTTCCCGGACAGGAGCAAGGTAGATGCATACCGCTCAAAGTATTATTACATGTTCCACAGGAACTGCAGCCTTATCAAGACCTCCTTCGGCTGTCCCTACAACTGCAAGTTCTGTTTCTGCAGGCAGATAATGGATGACCAGTATTTTGCCAGAAGCCTTGAAAGCATAGTTGAAGAACTTGAATCCATAAAGGAAACGGAAATTTATATAGTGGATGACGATTTCCTTGTAGACAGGAAGAGGATCCTTGAGTTCTGCGACCTGCTGGAAAAGCGGGACATAAAGAAAAAATATCTGATATATGGCAGAGCAGATTTTATCGCAGCAAACGATGATGTCATTAAGCGTTTCAAGGAAGTGGGACTTCGGGCTGTCATTGTAGGTCTTGAATCCTGTGACAGCAGACAGCTGGATGACTACAACAAGCGGACAAATGTGGAGATAAATGAAAAGGCAGTGGGTACCCTCAGGAAATATGACGTGGAGTGCTATGGCACGTTTATCCTTGGACTTGACTGGACCTGGGCGGATTTCTCAGCGCTTCATAAATGGATAAAAAAGCTGGGGCTGGTATTTGTAAACCTGCAGCCTCTGACGCCTTTACGGGGGACAGACATTTATGAAAAGTACAGGCCGAGGTTTATAGTGGGAGAGGATGAGTACGAAAAATGGGATCTTGCACATCTGGTGGTGCGGCCGGACCATATTTCCGTACGCAGGTATTACTGGTATACGATGGTCCTGTATTACCTGATCACTGCAAATCCCGTGAGCTGGTGGTATATGGTGAAGAAATACGGCCTGCATGATACGCTTAAACTGACCTGGGGAGCCGCAATGGTAAACAACCAGTACTGGAAGAAGCTGATCATGGGGGAGAGGAAGCACGGATAGAAAGAGGGTATTTATGTCACAGTCAAATGATGCAAAAAAAGAACTGAAGGTTCTTCTCATACGTCCGAAGTATTCGTCCCTTGTGGCACATCTGGAACCATTGGGACTGGAGTATCTTGCCGGTCTTGCAAGGGATCTGGAAATCCCCTGCGAGATACATGATGAGTTCGACAGACCCTGGACTTTCCGCTTCAGCAGGATGTGCAGCATTATTAAAAAGGGCGGATATAATTTTGTGGGGCTGAATGCCAATGCGAATACGGTTGACTATATTACAAAAAGGGCGAAGCAGCTCAAACAGAAGTTTCCGGATATAACGATAATGGTGGGCGGACCGGAAGCGGAAATGAATTACCGTGAGTTTTTAACCGATGATATTGATATTGTCTATTATGATAACGGACTTAGGTCATTGAAGGCCATATGGTCAGCAGGACTTGATATTAATGTAATGGATGAGCAGACAGGCATTGCATTTAAGAAGAACGGCGAATGGGTTGTAAAGGAAAAAGGCGACCCGGTATGCGGTTTCATAAACAAGCCGGACAGGACTGCTTTTTACAGAGGACTTAAGAAAAATTACATTTTCATGAAGGGGAAGTATGCTCTCAGCAAAGCTTCTTTTTCCTGCCCATTTAACTGCAGTTTCTGCTACTGTACCAAAATGAATAGCGGCGTATATACTGAACGTGATATGAATGAAGTGCTTGATGAGCTGGAGGAGCTTAAGCACGACAAGGTATGGTTCGTTGATGATACGTTTTTCTTCCATAAGGAACGTGTCATTGAGTTCTGTAACGAGGTTATCAGAAGAGGAATAAAAAAGGAATTCATGGCATATGCAAGGGCTGATTTCATTGCTGAGAATCCTGATGTTCTTCCCCTGGCGTATGAGGCGGGCTTCAGGGACATACTTGTGGGGCTGGAGGCTATCACAGATGAACTGCTGGATGAGTATAACAAGCAGACATCAAAGGAGATAAACGAAAAAGCCATAAAGAATCTTCTGGATAATAATATCGTCTGTGACGGACTGTTTGTTATCAGCTATACAGCTACCAGGAAAGATTTCCGCAACCTGATGAAATTCATTAAGGATAATAACCTGCTGTGGGTGGTGTTCGGAATTTTTACGCCCTACAAAGGTACGGATGCCTATGATGAGTATAAAGACATGGTGGTGAATTTTAAATCCTGGAGGCTTGATGGAACTCATATTACCATTAAGCCCACCAATATGTCATCCTTTGAATACATGTTCCGTTACTACTGGATACATGTGCTGACCTATCCAAAGATAATGGTAAGGACATTTTTCGGCACAGGTTATGATACAAAGAGAACAGGCTGGTTTTGATCATGAAGCAGAAATACATGTTTGTACGTGTCCATTATGATAAGAGAGTTGCAAGTCTGGAACCCCTGGGCCTGGAGTATCTTATGGCCTGCATTAAGGCAGAGGGGAGGGAAGGCTTTATCTATGACGAGAGCATAGAAAGCCCCATAGGAAGGTATTCACGTCTTTTAAAAAAGATAGACGATAATGGCGTTACCGTTGCGGGTTTTTCTGTTATGTCCAATACTGCATGGTATGTTCTGAAGCTCATTAAATTCCTGAGGAAAAAACGTCCTGATGTAAAGATAATGGTAGGGGGGCCGGAAGTGGTCATCAATCACGAGGACTTCCTGCTGGATGAGGTTGATTATGTTTACTATGACAACGGCCTGGATTCGTTCCGTCTTGCCGTAAGGAATGACATGGAAATCGAAACTCTTAAGAACTGCAGCGGCATTTCCTTCCGCGATGAAAATGGAAAATGGGTGCAGAATCTTAAGGGGGAGCCTGTGAGCGATTACGGGATACTTCCGGACAGAAGCCATTTCTATGAGAACAGGGATAAGTTCAAAGTGCTGGCAAAGGGCTGCTTTTCTATGATGAAAACTGCTTTTTCCTGTCCCCAGAACTGTAAGTTCTGTATATCAAGGCAGTTCAACAGCTGTGCTTACAGGGTGCGGGAACTGGACGATGTGATAGATGAGATCATGAATCTTGACAATGACAAGATCTTTATCATAGATGATGACTTCCTGGTCAATAAAGAGCGGGTGAAGGAATTTTGCGAAAGACTTCTGGCACTCGGCTGCCACAAGACTTTTATGATCTTTTCCAGGGCGGACAGTATAGTGAACTGCGAGGACATCATGCCTCTTATTTACAAGGCAGGCATCCGTGATATGCTGGTGGGGCTGGAAGCAGTGGAGGATTCTACCCTTGAGAAATACAATAAGAATTCCAGCGTGGTTATAAATAAAAATGCTGTACGGATACTCAGGGAGCATAATATGCTCTGTGTGGGACTCTTTGTCATAAACTATGATTTCAAGCATAAGGACTTCATGAACATAAACAGGTTCATAAGAGACGAAGGCCTGATATGGGTTCTTTTCAGTATCCTCATTCCGTTTAAGGGTACGAGTGTATATGAGGAAAACAAGGACAAACTTTACAACTATACCTACAGAAGAACCGGTGGTACCAGCGTTCTGATGAAGCCGAGCAATATGCCCATGCTTCTGTTCAAGCTGGAGTTTCATTTCCTTTACTATGTGAACTATCCTCGGATCTACTGGGCGGGGATAACTCATCTGTTCAATAAAAAGTATAAGAATAAATGATAAGAGGAATTTTGTGAGTGAACATACTTCTCATAAAACCTGAGACAGTAGGAATATTCAGTTATACATATCTGGTGGAGCATGAACCGCTAGAGATGGAGTATCTCTATACGGTGTTTACTGCCATGGGTCATCATGCGGTAATTTATGACCGGAGGTACGAACTGACTTCTATGAAGAAGAAGCTTAAGGAAGTTAAGCCGGATGTTGTCTGTGTTACAGGATATATAACACAGCAGAAACTGGTGATAAAGTACTGTGATGTGATAAAGTCCTATGATCCAAAGATACAGATTATTTTGGGGGGATCGAATGTCGAGATCAATTACGCAAATTATTTTGGGTCAAAGGCAGATTATCTTTATCATCTGAGCGGACTGGAAAACCAGAAGAAACTGATCAGATATATAGAGCAGGAGAAGCGGGCAGAAGATGATAGTGCTGCAGGGATATCATTAAAGGATATCCCGGGAATATGCTACCGTGAAAACGGAGAGTGGGTAGTCAATCCAAAGGTGGTGGAGACACCGGCTGATCTGCCGGTTCCGGACAGGACATATTTTTATAAGAACAAGCACCGCTTTAGGTATCTCTGTTTCAGACCTCTTGCACTGGTAAAGAATTCATACAGCTGCAGGAAAGCCTGCAATTTCTGCTTCTGTACAAACAGGAACAGCGGACGCTATGCCTGCAGGAGCGTGGAGAGTTTAGTGGATGAAATTGCGTCACTTGATGTGCCGGCGATACATATTACTGATGATGATTTCCTGATTGACCGGGATTATCTGAAAGAATTTATCCGTCTGATAAAGGAGAGGGATATTCATAAGAAATATCTTATCTATGGGCGTGCGGATTTTATCGCACACAATGAGGATATAATAAAGGAATTTGCGGAAATAGGTCTTTCACTGATAATGGTGGGGCTGGAAGCAACCAGCGAAGAGGAGCTGGATTCCTATAATAAGAGAGTCACGGTTTCTGAGAATGAGGAATGCATTCGTATTCTTGCTGAAAACAATGTGATATGTGCAGGGCTTTTTATAGTACACCCGGGAATGACCAAAGAGGATTTTAAGAAACTTTATAACTGGATCGCGGCCAGAAAAATTATTCCGACGGTCTCTGTATTCACACCCATGCAGGGTTCTGCCATGTACAAGAAATACGAGGATCAGATGATAAATAAGGATGTGACCAAGCAGGATCTTTTTCACTGTCTTCTGAAGCCGGAGCATATGAGCGTGGGAACATTTACGAGGGAGTATTACAAGCTTTCTCTGGGACTGGCATTTAAGAACCGCAAGTCACCTTTATACAAGGATAATAATTACCCGGGTGCTGTTTTGTATATCATAAAGGTATTTTTTGTAAAGATTAAGCGGATGATTGTGTTATAGATAAATTCGATTAGAAGAATTGATATACTGGAATTTCTCACATATAGTTTGTTGGAAACAGAACTGTGATTTGCATCGTGCAGAAAAGGTATACTTCAGACTGTATCGCAACTGTTTCGATGCCACAGTGAGTGGGAAGTTTTGAGATATAAACCTATGGGTGTATGCACACGGATTTAGTGAGAAGTACTTATGAAAAATAAGATTTTATTAATACAACCTACACCATATGACCAGTACGGTAACCTGGTAAAGAAGAGCAGGCTCTATTTTGTGGGTCTTGCACTTCCGCTTCTGGCAGCACTTACGCCTGATGATTTTGAGGTGGAGCTGTGCTATGAGACCATTGAGGATGTGCCTTTTGACACTGATGCGGAGCTGATAGGCATAAGCAGCATGGGACATGCCGTGATGCGTACCATTGACATAGCGAATAAATTCAGGGCGCTGGGAAAAACAGTTATCCTGGGTGGCTATATGGTTTCACTGATGCCTGAAGAAGCGAAGAAATACTGTGACAGCGTCATGATAGGCGATTCGGAAGAGACCTGGGGCGAGATGATAGAGGATTACCGTAACGGCACGCTTAAGAAGGTGTATCAAAAGAAACTTACGAAGTTAGAGACTCCGCTGCCCAGGTACGAGCTGGTACTGAAAAAGAGGATAGGTAATTTTCTTCCGGTACAGGCGGGAAGAGGGTGCCCAAAGACCTGCAGTTTCTGCTCCATATACTGTCTGTATCACGGCCAGTATTTAAGGCGTGAGATACCGGACGTGATCCGGGATATAAAGCGGGTAAAGGAACTCGGATTCAAGCAGTTCCTTTTGCTGGATGACAATCTATTTTCAAACAGGGAGTATGCCTTTGCTCTCTGCAGTGAGATAAAAAAGCTTAAGATGCACTGGATGACGCAGTGTTCCATTGATATATCAAAGGACGAGGAATTACTGAAAGTGGTTGCGGAAA
>JAILDD010000220.1 GCA_024689605.1 Lachnospiraceae bacterium | reverse complement strand
TGGAGTCCCTGTAATTAAGCTGATCGATTATTTGAGCAAAGAGAATTTCAGAAAAGAAGCATTGGTCATAACTAGTGCTTCTTTTTTTGATATCGTAAAACAACTTGATGAAGTAAGGAAATTGGATGGCTGTAGGTGTTTCCTTATGCCTGGTCTGAAAGAAACATATAAAGATAGATATTTAAGTCTCTCTCAGGATAGACAAAGCGCTTTGAATTTTTATGAAGAAAACAATACGGATGGAAAACACTATCAAGTCTGGGAATGCATTTCATATGCCGAACATGCAGGAAGTAAAGCCCCAAGCGATATCAAAAAAATCCTGAGTGATTTGGGATATGCATCTTTCAACGTACATACTAACAATGTTGATGAATCTACGGATTCCTCTTGCTGGCAGTATGTGCAGTCTAAGGAAGAGTGGGATAAGGTTTATGAAATGATTCCTTCTGATGCGACTCTTGTTTTGCAACATCCATTTAGCACTGAAAACATCTTAAGAGATGAAACGTTTCAAAGACTTAAGAAAAAAGGCGTTTCAATCATATCAATAGTTCATGATGTTGAGGAAGTACGTCAGATAAGCATGACGCCATATCTCAAGACAGAGCATGAATTGATGTTGGACATAGCAGATGTTTTAGTGGTTCATAATGATGTCATGAAGGAATATTTTGTAGGTGAAGGATATCCGCAGGATAGGATTATTTCATTAGAAGTATTTGACTACTTACTGGACACCCAAAAGGTGGGAAATGTTTCTTTTGAAAAGCACATTGCTTTTGCAGGAAGTTTAGAAGAGAGAAAAAGTCCGTTTTTAAAAGAACTGCCAAAGCTTTCTCCTGTGTGCGTCAGACTGTATGGCCCTGATTATGATCCCAAAATGTTCGACTCTGAATCCATTCAGAACAACATTCAATATCAGGGTAGTTTTCCCACAGAAAGAATCCCATTTGAATTAAATGAAGGATTTGGACTTGTTTGGGATGGAGAATCTATAGAAACTTGTTCTGGCCCAACTGGTGAATATTTGAAACTTATCAGTTCACATAAGTTGTCACTATATATTGTTTCGGGATTACCTGTAATAATCTGGAGCAAGGCGGCGATGGCTTCGTTTGTTAAAGCTAAAGATATAGGAATTATTGTCGATTCTCTTCTGGAAATTCCTGATGTCATGGCCACGATGAAAGAAGAAAGATACCTGGAAATGGCAAATAATGCAAAGAAGTTGGCTGCTAGGCTTACAGAAGGATTTTATTTGAAGAATGCGATTCAAAAGGCTGTGAGACTTGTGAATAATTGATAAGGGAAAGCAGAATATGTCAATTGACTCTATAGACAAAATGCTTCAAATAAAAAACACAGAGAATTTCTCCAAAGACATCTGGATCTGGGGAACAGGTAATACTGCTGAAATGTTGCAGGAAGGTCTGAAACGATGGAATCGTTTTGGACAGGTAAAAGGATACCTGGATAGTAATCCTTCCCGCTGGGGAAAGACTTTCTATGGAAAGCCAATAGATAATCCTGCCAAGATGGGAAATAAAGACGATGTGGTAGTGCTTATATGTACTAATCAGCTTAATTTCCTCGGTGAAATTCGAGAACTGATCGAAAAGAATAATATCAAGAATTCTTACCTCTTAGAAGAATTTGTTCTCTTGGATCTGAGAGAAAATGTACTAAAAACTTCAAAGTTATTTGACGATGCTAAATCTGAAAAACTATTTGAATATCTGGTGCAATGTAAACTTAGAGGAGAATATCCCTCGGCGGAGTCGGGACTTCTAGATATAGATCATGGGTATTTCTTTATGCCAGGGATACTGTCCACAGACGAAGAAGTTCTTGTGGATGTAGGCTGCTATACAGGGGATACCATTGAGGAGTTTACTGAGGTCAAGGGAAATCATTTTGAGAAGATAATATCCTTTGAACCAGATAAGATCTCATATGAAAAAGCAGTACTAAACATTGAAAAGGTTTGTGAAAAGTACAATATACCTTCGGAGATGATAGCTCTTTTCCCTTACGGAGTTGGAGAAAAGACGCAGGAAGGGGTATTTGAGCGCTTTGAAGAGTCGGCAGGGTCTGGATCAAAGTTTGTTACAGGCAAGAACACTGGAGATGTTCCAGCTATCAAGATAGTGGCATTGGATGATTTTTTGCAGGAAAGGATTTCATTTTTGAAAGCAGACGTGGAATCCTACGAGTATCAGGTTATTATGGGGGCAACGAGGTTGATCAGAGAATACAAGCCCAATCTGGCAATCTGCCTCTATCACAATGTCTTCGATTTCATACAGATACCTGAGCTGATAAAGAATCTTGTCCCGGAATATAAGCTATATTTAAGGCAACAAGAGGAATCTTGGTGCGAGACAATACTTTATGCAACAGTAAAAGACATGGGGGAATAATGGATTCTGAAGAACTGATAAGAGAGATAAACACATCGATCATAAGATGGTATCCATTTTCCGATGAGACGAGTTGTATCTACATTGGAGAAGAGGATGCTGTCTATAGCTATTTAAAAGAAAAGTTTTATAGCAGGGTTTGCAGATATATTTTACCTGAAAACAAGGGTGACTCTTTTGATTTCGAACTAAAAGAAGGAAAAGAAAAAAGCAAGGCAGATTACGTCATATCTATATCATATCCGGAGTTGCTCAATGACCCAACAGCGCTCTTTGCTTGGGCAAAAGAGCATCTTGCGTTTGACGGACGATTGATCCTTGGAATGAATAACAGGTTGGGAATCAAATATTTCTGTGGTGACTGTGATCCTCATACTCTTCAGGGGTTTGATGGCATAGATGATTATTTCAGAGCTTACAAAAATCCGGAAGATAAATTTGTAGGACGAAGCTATGATAAGAATCAGATTTCCCATATGCTGGGGAAAGCAGGATTTGATGATGCCAAATACTATTCTGTCTTTTCTGATCTTGATAATGCTTCATTTCTATTTGCTGATGGCTATGTACCAAATGAAGAACTTGGTATCAGGATTTATCCTACATACAACAGGCCCGACACGGTCTTTTTGGAAGAAGAGATGTTGTACTCATCTCTCTTGGACAATAGAATGTTTCATGCCATGGCAAATGGATTCCTGATTGAGTGCACATTGGATGGAAAACATAGTGATGCGCTGCAGGTGACCAGTTCTCTCGACAGGGGCATAAAGATGCCAGGATCACTATCATTCATGAGAATGACACGGTAACTAAACAGGCGCCATTTGAAGAAGGAATAGAAGGACTGCGACTTCTGGGTGAAAACATTCAGAGTTTAAAAAATCGAGGAGTGTCTGTTGTGGAAGGGACACTTGATGGCGATACCTACACCATGCCGCTGATCCATGCTGAAACCGGAATGGTATACCTTCGGAGACTATATGAAAGCGATCAGGAGCTCTTTTTACAAAAACTGGATGAGTTTAGGGATGAGATATTGAGATCGTCAGATGCGTATGACGGTGTATATAAATTCCCAGATCTGGAGAGCGAGAGCGAAATCGATCGCAAAAAAAGAATTCATGGAAAGAAGGAACCCTGGGAACTAGAATCCACGCGTCTTCTGAAAGAGGGATACGTGGATATGATTCCTCTGAACACCTTCTATATTGATGGAAAGTTTGTATTTTATGATCAGGAGTTTTGCTTTAAAGATTATCCTGTTAATGCCATTATGCGTCGTGTTATAGGGAGCCTAATGGCCACAGATCCTTCGCAGGGCGGCATTGGCTTAAAGAATCTGTATCTTAGATATGGTATCAATATGGATGATGCCGGCAGGTTCAATTATCTTACGCGTATAGCTGATGCATGGCTTGATGATGTCAAGAAAGAGACAAGACTTGCGAATTACTATAAACGTGTCAGGAAGAATTATTCCACAATATACGCTAATCGTCAGAGAATGAATTTCTCTGTGGATGACTATCAAAAGCTGTTTGTCGATGTTTTTGATAAAGCAGATTCCAGGAAACTGATACTGTTTGGTTCCGGAGCATATGCCAGACAGTTTATGGCTATCTATGGCGATGATTATGATGTTTATGCGGTAGTTGACAATAATGAAAAGAAATGGGGACAGAGGCTATATCCGGAAGGATACAGTGAAGGAAACTCGGATGCCGGAGTGGAGATCCATTCGCCAGCCATTTTATCTGGTTTTCACCAGGGAGAGTATAAAGTCATTATATGTATCAAGAGCTTTTTTTCAGTAATGCGGCAGCTGGATGCCATGGGGATTACAGAATACAGCGTCTATGATCCCAGTAAGCCTTATCCCAGAAAGCGCCATCCGCTGACGGTGCAGTCGGCGGAGAACTTTGATAATAGTACAGTAACTGAGCCAGGTGGTAAGAAGTATCATGTTGGCTACATTGCAGGGGTGTTTGATCTGTACCACATTGGTCATCTAAACATGTTCCGTAGGGCAAAGGAAATTTGCGACTATCTGATAGTTGGTGTGGTTTCTGATGAAGGGGTCAGGCACATAAAGAGAACGGATCCATTTGTACCGTTTGATGAACGTATCGAGATGGTGAAGAGCTGCCGTTATGTGGACGAAGCAGTTGAAATCCCATACATGTTTAATGGAACTGAAGAAGCTTGGAAGATGCATCACTTTGATGTACAGTTCTCTGGTACGGACTATGTTAATGATCCGCAGTTTAAGAAGTATAAAAATTTTCTTGAAGGTCATGGAGCTACGCTGGAATTCTTTACATATACCCAATCTACCAGTTCAACAAAACTAAAAGAGTTGATTGAGAAAAAACTAATATAAGTATGAGTATGTATAAGAATTTGTTGTAATAAAATGCAAAAAGTGGTTGAGAAAAGTGTGTTAGTGGATGAAAGGATAAGAAATGAATCTAATCTGTAATTCAAGAGGAATAATTGAGAGACTGCGACCAGGAGTGGGGATGAAGGCAATACTGGCCTCAGGATTCATGCAGAGCGTATATAATGCGGTATCGGTTTGCAGTATAACAGAGTTTCAGGATATGAAGCGGAGAAATTTTAAACGCGAGGAAGAGGTATATCTGACTGAACAGCCGGAGAAACTGTACGGAATAATGGAAAACGAGATTCTGGCCACTGCGGGGGCATGTGGTCTGAAAATGCCTATAGCGATGGCACCTTATGTGTCAAGCAAGGTGCTTGATAAGGATATAGATAATGAAATATTAAAAAAGCTTTCCGAGGAAATGCTGAAGGCTGCGGCGGAGGCCGGATGTGAGAGGATCATCATTCATTCCTTGACGGCTGGTATTGATGTAACCAAAGAGCGTGAGGTGAATCTGGAGTTTTACGGCAGACTGGCGTCAATTGCAGATAGCCTTGATAGTGATATACGTATCTTACTGATCAATAAAGCAAAAAGTGTTAATGGCCATCTGATCAGAGGATTCTGTGCAGAGCCGGAGGAAATGTGTTCCATGGTGGATGAGCTGAACAGCTTAGCGGGGAAGAAACGGTTCGGATGCTGTTTTGATATAGGTACCGCAACACTTTGCGGGCAGAACCTTTATGAAGCTATGGTTCCCCTGGGGGAGCGTCTGGAAGCGGTGATAGTGCGTGACTGTGACGGAGTGCACGATGTGTCGATGCTTCCTTATACCGCGTGTGAAGCAGGGCAGCAGACCAACTGGCTCTTTATGATCAGGGCACTGCGTAAGCTTGACTTTGACGGTGACCTTATAATAGATATTGCGGATACCTATCAAAGCTTTCTGGTAAGGTTAAGACCTGCTGTTTTAAAACTTGCCTATGAAGTCGGTACATTTCTGGTATGGCAGGCAGACATGGAACGCATGGTGAAAAAATATGATAAGCGTGTCCTATTCGGGGCGGGAAATATGTGCCGCGCCTATATGAAGGATTACGGAAAGAATTATCCGCCGCTTTTTACCTGTGATAACAACAGGAACCGCTGGGGCAAGCAGTTTGAGGGACTTACTATCGAGAACCCGGAAAAGCTTAAGGAACTTCCGGAGGAGGTGGCAGTTTTTATCTGCAATATGTACTATGACGAGATCAGTGAGCAGCTGCGGGGGATGGGGCTTAAGAATCCTATTGAATATTTCAGTGACGAATACATGGCATCCTTCCATATGGACAGACTGAAAATGTCTAAAGATCCGAATGCCGGAAAGGGGACAGGGGTATGAGCTTGAGGATAGGCGTGCAGAGCAAGAATGTTGTTTTTGATGATGATCCGGCAGCAGGATTTCTTACATTGAAGCAGTCTGGTTTTGACTGCTGCGATTTTTCACTGAACAACTACCTAAAAAATACCGATCTTTATCAGGAAAATATAAACCGTTTCTTTGACCGTTCGGTTACTGAGCTGGAGGATTATTTTGCACCGCACAAGGCCGGGGCGGCTGAGGCAGGAATTAAGATCAACCAGATGCACATGCCATATCCTACTTTTGTGCCCGGTGCAAAAAAGGAAACAAATGATTACCTCTGGAATGAAGTAGGACCTAAGAGCATGGAAATCTGCCGTTTTCTTGAATGTCCCCATATCGTTGTTCACGGTTTCAAACTGGAACGCTATTACGGCAGCGAAGAGGCTGAGTGGGAGAAGACTGCAGAGTTTATAGAGTTTCTTGCTCCCATGGCAAGGGAGTATGGGATCACGATATGCATGGAGAATCTGTATAACGGGCTTGGCGGGCATATGGTGGAAGGGCCTGGCTGCAATGCGTATAAAGCAGTTCAGCGTATAGATTCCATGAATGAAAAATACGGCGCGGAAGTGCTGGGCTTCTGTTATGACACCGGCCATGGCAATCTGGTAGGTTTGGATCCGTACAAGTTTATCACGGCTCTGGGAAGCAGACTTAAGGTTCTGCACATGCATGAAAATGACGGGATAGCGGATCTGCACCAGCTGCCCTTTACCTTTACCCGGACAAGGGAGAATGCCAGCGTGCTTGACTGGGATGGCATGCTGAATGGCCTGAAGGAAATCAGGTTTGACGGCGTGCTTAGCTTCGAGACTGCACCTGTGCTGGACTGTTTTCCGGGGGAACTAAAAGAGGATGCGCTGCAGATGATCTCGAAAATAGGAAGGTATTTTGCAGGAAGAATTTCCTGAGAAAAGTATATATAGAGCAGGAAGGAATAGTGGGAGCTGAAGTTATGATAAAAAAATCTCGGTTATTTTATGACAGACTGCAGGATGATTACAGCCGCTGGCTTTTTGAAAAACGGGCAATGTGGAGCCTGACTGGGAATGCGTCCTATGCTGCTGAGATTACAGCCTCAATCATTGATGAAGCTGTTTTTTTTAAGCTGATGGAAAAAGCCAAATCGGTATCCGACCGCTTGGTAATACGAGGCGGCGGCAATGATTACTGGGTTATAAAGAAATTATATCCGGAATTGGACTTCTGTTTATTTGTTGACAATGATGAGCTGAAACAACAGGATGGAGTGGATGAAAAGAAGGTGATTTCACCTGAAGAATTCTATAAAGATTATGCGGACTATTATGTTCTGGTTAATTCAATGGCTGCAAATGGCGAGATTGTTTCTGAACTAAAGGCGCATGGCATTCCGGATGAACATATCATTAACCTGCGTGAGTGTTATGAAAATGCATGTGATATTCAGTATTTTGACAAAAATATAGTAAAAAGCTCCGGAAAAGAAGTTTTTATTGACGGCGGCTGTTATGACGGTAGAACGGTATTACAGTTTGCAAAATGGTGCGAGGGCGATTACGAGAAGGTTTTTTCTTTTGAACCGGATCCGGATAATTTCGAACTGGCAAAGAGACGCATGGACAATGCCGCACTTAATAACGTGAACCTGTATAATAAGGGACTCTGGAATGAATGTACCGAGCTGCATTTTGCAGGCAGCGGTTCACAGGGAGCCAGGATTATGGAGGACGGCGGCATAACAATACATACTGCAACTGTTGATGAAATTGTTGCAGGGGGAAAGGTGACTTTTTTAAAGCTTGATGTGGAAGGTGCAGAATATAATGCGCTTCTGGGGGCGGAGCAGACCATAAGGAAATGGCATCCTAAGCTTGCAGTCAGCATATATCATAAGCCGGGGGATATTTTTGAACTTCCTGAAGTTATCATGTCAATGAGCGATGATTATAAGTTTTGGTTGAGACATTACCAGTTAAGCATAAATGAAACCATACTGTATGCAATATGAGTCCGATAGAATTGGCAGTATATTGGATTTTGAGCAAAATAAGAAATGAAGGTGGATATGGAGTATTCTGTTGAGTATTTTCGGGACGAGGTAAGAGATGGGTTTTATATTCCCACAGCTCTTAAGCAGGCCTGGGTAGCACAATTAAAAGTACTGGAAGAAATTGACCGTGTCTGCAAAAAACATGGGATAAAGTATTTTGCTGACTGTGGTTCACTGATCGGCTGTGTTCGGCATGGAGGTTTTGTTCCGTGGGATGACGACCTGGATATCGGGATGTGCAGGGATGATTATCGCCGTTTCAGAGCTATAGCGGATGAAGAACTTCCGGAAGGATATGTGATCCATGATTATGAGAGGCATGAGAATCATTGGCTTTTTCTTGCAAGAATTGTTAACAGAGAGCGCAGCTGTTTTGATGCGGATTATTTAAATGACCATTATAATTTCCCGTGGCTGGCAGGAATAGATATTTTTTTAAAGGATCACCTGTACGATGATAAGGAGAAGGAGAAAGAACGTGATGACGAGGTACTCCATATTATCGCAGTGGCAGACAGTATAGTAGCCGGTGAAATGGATAACTCGGTAAAGGAACATTGGTTATCTGAATTTGAAAAAAAATATGGTGTGCGTATTGACCGGACATTTGATAAAAGACATTTAGGAATAGAGCTGTACCGTCTGGCAGAACTGCAGATGAGCCGTCTCTCAGGCAGGGATTCACATACCATGGGCCAGATATTTCCACTCATAATGAAGGGCCACAAGGAGCTGCCGGATTATTTCTATGAGCGGGTGATCAATCTGCCTTTTGAAACCGGTACGATACCTGTAACTGCCGGATATCACGCTTTTCTTTTAAGCGATTATATCGACTACCTTTCTATATACAAGCAAGGGGGGGCACATCAGTATCCCTTCTATGAAGCTCAGAAAAAAGAGCTTCTAAGTCATGCGGATTTTGAATATCTGGAATTTACTTTTGATCCGGATATGACCGTGAGGAAACCGGCTTCAGAAGCGTATAGTGGCTCATTAAAAGGCCTTGCGGAGGAATGTCTGGGACGTTTTGAAGAACTATATGGCATGGTATGTAGCTCGGATGTAACAGATGAGGAAAGACTGGAGGCCCTGCGGGAAGGTCAGCAGCTTGCACTGGATCTGGGCAATATGGTTGAAGCTGTTAAGGGTGAGGAAAGTGAGCAAGCCATGGCTGTGGTCAATGCCCTTCAGGCATACTGTGATGCGGTATATGCGGTTTATGTAAGCATAACAGGTGAAACGGAAGTGGATTGTGAGCCTGCTACTGGTGGCTATGGGCAGGCATTGGGAAGATATGTTAGTGTGGCATGTCTGGAAAAATGTCTTACGGAACTAAAGGCAGCTGTAGATGAAAATATAATAAAGCGCCGTGAGGTAGTCTTCCTTGCGACAGGACCGAAGTATTGGGATGCTTTTCAGTATTTTTACGAAAAAGAAAATGATGAAAACACGGATGTCTATGTGCTTGATCTGCCGGTCCGGTTTAAGGACTGCTATGGAAGGATAAAGGATTCTGATGATGCGGCGGGAGATTGTGCTGAAGCTTATCCGCCTCAGCTTTCGATTTTACCCTGGGAACAATATGATACGGCGCTTCATTTTCCAGACCGTATATACATACAGGATGCTTATGACGGTGAGAATCCATGTCTCAGTATACCTAAGGAATTATATTCTTCCAATATCAGGGATTATTGCTCTGAACTGGTACTTGTGCCTGCGCTTATGCCTGAAGAATTTACATCAGCTGGGATTAAAGAGATGCACAACATGGGGGCTTATGTGACTGTGCCCGGAGTGGTTTATGCAGACCGTGTAATCTTGGGGGCGGAATGGCTTAAGGAAAGATATCTTGAAAAGCTGTGTGCCTGGGCAGGCGAGGAGACCGGAGAATACTGGGATGGTAAGATACAGGTGTGCCTCCAGACGGCGGATGAAGGGAAGTATAAGACTACGTCTGCAGGAACCGGAGATGAGTCGCCGGAGGCCGGAAAAGAATCAGAACATGGAAGGCACATTCTCTATATGATAGGACTGGATGGCTTGGTATTAAGGAAAGATGCATTTATAGATGATCTTTCTGGGAAGCTGAAATCTTTTACGGATAATCCGGATGTCGCAAATGTTTCCATGTCTTTTTATCCGCCGGATAAGGGCGAATGGATGCGTGCATCGGAAAAACTCTCCGGGAAAGTTTGGGAGATTATGGAAGCTTGCGCAAAAGATAAGCACTGCAGGATTGTTGAGCACCGGGATATTTCTGCATATGATTATGATTCCTAT
>JAILDD010000176.1 GCA_024689605.1 Lachnospiraceae bacterium | reverse complement strand
TATACCGTTGAGGATTACGGAAAGGAAATATTCATAAAAAATGAAAAGTCTGTTATGGACGGGGACTTTTTAAAAGAGTGTTTTGACCGTCATGTAAAAGAAATGGAGGAGCTGTATCCCGAACCGTCGGAATACATAAAGAATCGCGAATGCAGTGATTCCTATGATGCGATCGTAAAGTATATCGAAAGACTTCATGAAGATATCAATTCATCCGGTGGAAAGAAAAAAGTGCTTGGATGCGAAGTGGGGTTTGAAGGACTGCCCTACAAAAAGAAGGGTGAGATCATTATAGATGAGGCATCAGGACAAACAGTACCCTGGGAATATGACATTGAGTTTGGCGGCTCGGCTGACAGAGTAGACGGTGAGCTGGGAGATGACGGCATACTTAAGGTAACCATATATGATTACAAAACCGGAAAAGTTGAAAAAAAAGAAAAGGAAATAACAGAAAATCTCTGGATACAGCACTTTGTATACGCGGCAGGAGTAATGAAATGGCTGGAGGAGAACAAGCCTGAGATCGAAAAGAGATATGGTAAGGAAATCAAAGAAACAGAAATAGAAAAAATCCTGTACATTTTCCCGCAGGATAAAGAAAGTGATGGAAAGGCAAGTATCGATGCAACAGAAGTAGTGGGAGATCCCGAACTTCATTTCCCGGAAAATGTGGATGAATGTCTCCAATATACGGAGGGATTATATCAGGCAGGAAATATGCTTGCAGAAGACATGATGGAGGAATTTGCCCAAAATCGTTATCGTGCCGATAACGATCTGTGCAGGTATTGCGGCTATAAGGATATCTGCAGATTGCAGATGAGGCTTCGTGAAAGGGTATAAGGGGGAAAGAGGAAAATGAAGGTAGAAGATTATAAAGCAGGCCTTACAGAAGATGAAAAGAGAAAACTGATAGTAGATACACTGGATAAAAGTTTATTCATTGAAGCAGGAGCAGGTGCGGGCAAAACGTCATTGATAGAATCCCGCATAGTCAACCAGCTCAGATCCGGGGTGGCACCGGAGAAGATAGTGGTGATCACATTTACCAATGCTGCAACGAGAGAACTGCAGGGCAGGATATTAAAAGCGGTACAAAAGGCATATAAAGAATCAAAAGAAGGCGAGGCAGAGCATGAAATTTTAAAAGCTGCCCTTGATGGCCTGGACAGAATGCATATCTCAACAATACATGGTCTGTGTCACAGAATACTGACGGAAAAGTGTTTTGAGGCAGACCTTGCTGTCGGATTTGATCTCATGGATAAATCTGATGAGGATGAGAAATTTGAAAGCTTTTTTGTGAATTGGATGGAGCAGAATATTCACAAAGAAGACTGGGACAGACTGCAGTCTAAAGATGAAGAAAGATGGAAGATAAGCAGCAATATTATGGGGCTGGCAAAACAGATATACAGGGAACCTTCAGACGTAACGGTTGATGTGGTATATAAGGACGCAGATCGTAATGTTGTGGATAAAGAAGTGTCGGATTTCTTTGACGACATGGAAACATATGCAGATAAATTATCGAGAGCAATCCCGATGGCAGGCCCCGGAACCATATTTCGAAATCTTCCGGATGAGTATCTTTCAAAGTACGGAGTGCCGTTAAAAAAATATCTGGTAAATAGAAGCACCGGAGTAGTTATTCAGGATGAAGAGATAATAGATACAATTAAAGCGTTAATGACCGGAGCCGGAAAAAAGTCATTTTTATCAGGAGTTACCAAAAGTAATCACTTAAAATTACACTATGCTGATTCCAAAGGAAAGACAAAACTGATAGATGATGCTGCTAAAGAAATAGCGGATAAGGATCAGGATGCAAAGAAATATGTAATAAAAAGAGACAAAGATCTGAATCGCTGGATCGGCAGTATACTGAATCCTTACTACGCTGTTTTTGTTGAATATGCGGAGCGATGTGCAAAAGAATACAGAAAACAGTTTCCGTCATCCCTGGTAACCAATGATCTTTTACTGCAAAAAACAAAAGAACTTTTGGAAAAACATCCGGAAGTAAGAGAATACTTTGCAAATAAATTTGACTGTTACTATGTGGATGAATTCCAGGACACGGATCATGTACAGGACAGCTTTATCAAAATGCTGGCAGAAAAGCCGGGAGAGCCGGGAACACTCAGAGACGGTGCTCTTTTCCTTGTAGGTGATCCAAAGCAGTCTATATACCGTTTCAGAGGTGCGGAGCCTAAGGTTTATTTTGATACAAAAGAAGTGCTGGAGGATACAGATGTAGAGAATGCCATTGTGATCAGTCTGCAGAATAACTATCGTTCCAATGAAAATATCATAGAATGGGTTAATGATAAATTTGAGGACAGTATTGATCCACCCAGAAATATTACAGATGGAAATCCATACACACCTATGGTGAGTATCAATAAAGTAAAACAATACGAGACGAATCCAAAGCTGCTGTCTAAGGTGTATTGCTATTCAAAGGACGGTGAAGTAACGGAACCTGAAACAGATGCAAAGGCTGTATGTGAGATCATAAAGAAGATGATCGACAATAATTATCAGATAGCCGACAGGAATTCAAGTGTGGGTTACAGGTCTGTTAATTTCGGAGATTTTCTGCTTATCAGCGGCGGAATGAAGGGAATGGATATTTATGCTGATGAGATGAGCAAAAGCGGTATCCCCTTTGTAATGGACAGTAAAATATATGCTGACAAGGATTATTACATTAATGCTTTTGTAAGGATGTATGCTTTTCTCGCAGATCCTTATGACATGTTTGCCAAAGAGGGAGCGCTTGAAGTTCTTGAAGTATCCGGAGCGGATAATAAAGAAAAGAACAAAAAGATTTTAGAAGAATTAAGGGATATAACGGCAGACTACAGTGCTTACGGATGCCTCGAGTATCTCTTAGATCATATGGAGCTTATTATTCATAAAGACAAAGATATAGAAGCTAATGAAAGTGATGATCTGGTGACAAAGCTGACTCAGATGACAGAGCTGATCAAAGCTTCAGAATGCGGCAGCAGACAGGATGTACTTGGCCAGCTTAAGTCTTATGCAGTTAAGGAACTGGAGAGAGAACTGGTATTGCATAAAGGTGATGCAGCAGTACGTTTTATGAATCTTCATAAAGCAAAGGGCCTGGAAGGCGGCATCGTTATCTGGGTAAACAGGCGGAAAGGAAAATCCTTTCAGCAGGGAAGATATAAATCAGACAATGTATTTTATCCGTCACTTGAGTTCGAGAAAAATGGAAATACCGTAATTACATGGCATGCATGTACCGGTGATGTGGATATATGTGAAAAATCACAAAAGGAAAATGAGTGTGAGCATATAAGACTTGAATATGTTGCTGCTACACGTGCAAAGCAGGCGCTGATATTTATGGATCCACTGGATAAAAGTGTAAAATACTTTGATGATTATTACAACATAACGAA
>JAILDD010000172.1 GCA_024689605.1 Lachnospiraceae bacterium | reverse complement strand
TGCAGTATATCAGGGGACGGTCTGCCGGTATAAAACCCCTGTATAAGGTCGCATCCCAGGGCTATGACTGTGCGGAGCTCGTCCGGAGTCTCCACGCCTTCCGCCAGTACCTTTATGTTATTGTCATGTGAGAAACCTACTATCTCCCTTACGAAATGCTGTTTGGAAGGACTGTCCTGGATTCCGGATAAAAGAGACCGGTCTACTTTGACATAATCCGGCATGTAACGAAGCAGGTTTGAAACATTCGAATAGCCCGTTCCGTAATCGTCAACGGCCGTGCCTATGCCCATGTCGGAATATCTTGCCTTCATCGCAGAAAGAGCCTCATCGTCAAGCTCGGCCTGCTCAGTAAGTTCTACAACTGCCTGTCCGCTGCATGCGATCAGCAGCGCCTCTACACGCTCCTCATCCTCAGCAGAAAGTTTTGTACCGGGAATGCTGTTTATGAAAACCTGACGGTCACCGAAATCCTGTTCCTTTTCCCGGAGATGTTCCAGTACATTTATAAAAGTAGCCTTTTCCACATCATGAAGTCTGCGGAGCATGTCGGCATATTTAATGATATCCAGCGGTGAGATTTTTCTCTCCGTCCTTGCACGCATCAGAGCTTCAAACGCATATATGCTTCCGTCAACAGTACTTACAATAGGCTGGAAATGATATGTAAAAAGATTATCATCAAGTATCCTGCTTACGCACTCTATTGCCTCTTCGTCTTCCCTGGTAATATCCCTTTCCCCAACGAATCCGGCAGGGAATTTTGCCAGTACTCCGGATCTGCGGATTGCTTTCATAAGAAGTGTCCGGCGAATGCTTTCCAGGCCGCTGCAGAATGCAAGTATCCACAGTCTGTATATCTCATCATAGCTGCGCGTAAGATTGCCATAGCTGATAACCGCATATCCTAAATTCCTTGCCCCGAAATAAAGAGGCGTGAATGTATATGAACACGGAGCCTCATGTTCCTCATAAAGCTCAGGTAAAAGTGAAAGAGAAGAAAAACTTTCTGTCTGCCCTACACGGTCTATGCGTCCGCCTCCCCTGTATGATGCCAGCACCCGTATCATCTGGGCAGGATAAGAAGAAACTGTCATCGTATCATCATCCGACAGCGACGGATCCGACCAGTCCTTCGGAATGCACAGATGAAAACTGTCAATATCTTTTAACTGATATACATGTGAATACACTGTATCCATGAAGCCCCTTAAATCCTTTTGAGCTATCATGTCTTCAACAAAATGATTATGGAGCGAATAGAATCCTTCTTCAGAAAGAACCGTAGTCCAGGACTCCCTTCTCAGGCTGTTATAAATATGGCCATCATCCTGGCATCCACAGCTTGTACCTATGAAAAGCTCCGTCTCGTCCCTGGATTCATCTACAGACTCACCATTCATCAGCCTCACTATGCTTCTGGCGGCTCTTGAGCCTGTTGCTCTTGCAGGAATATATGCACTGGTCAAGGGTTTTGGACTTCTCTGACCCTCATCGGATGTATCAAAGCCTATAACAGCTATATCCTCGGGAATCTTTAAACCGGCCGCCGTCAATTCCTCACACAGTCCTATAGCCATAAAATCATTGGCACAGGCAACCGCTTCCGGCAGGTCTTCTCTTTTCTTTAGAAGCCGTCCGGCACACTTTTTCCCACCGGTATACCAGTAATCACCGTAAAAAATCCTGTCATCTCTTACCGGAAGACCGGCTTCAATCATTACATCCTTATATGCCTGAAGCCTTATCTTAGAGTGCTCATGCCATTTCTTGCCGGTCAGGAATGCAATATCCCGGTAACCATGCACCTTCACGAGATGCTCTATCAGCTGTTTTACCGGGGTATAACTGTCTGTACGTATATATGGAAACGTCTTGCTCTCCAGATCCACATAGAGTACCGGTCCTTTAAATTCAGCCTTAATCCTGTCCTCGATCTCCCCGGCCATCCCCGGTGTCTGTATAGTGTCAGGCAGTACAACCACAGCGTCAAAAAGGTCAAAATTAACCAGGGAGTAAATTCTTTTATCCCCTTTTTCCCTAGCCTCCGTATCCTGATACTTTAAATACATGGAAAAAATGCAGACATCCAGATCAGCTTCAAATGCCCGCTTCAGAAATCCGTCAATAAAACGGCACTGATAGAATTCTTCTGCCTGCCCAAGCAGCAGTGCGATCCTTTTTCTTACTGCCATAAGCTTACATTTTCATTCCCCGAACTCTCTCTTCCTGATGATCTCCGCCTGATGAATGATCTTTTCTTTCCATTCGTCATCCTGTGCCTCTAACTGATACACATTATATCCAAACTGGCGGCCAAGGGTACATACGATTGCCTCATCATCAATGTGAAGCGAAATGCGGTATCTGCTGGGAAGTTTTTGCGGAAGCATCTCTTTATTGTCACGCTGAACTTCTTTTAAGTGTCGATTACCGTTTACTATGCCGTCAAACTTTACATGATAGCATGCAAAGAGCCCGGTTATGTATTGTTCTGACCTGAAAGATGAAGTATAGACCCACACTTCATATCCCATCTTTTGCAGCGTATTTATCAGTTCCGGTGTACCCAGACGCAGCCGTTCCTGATATATCTTATTAAGAGGAAACTGCAGTTCCGGTTCGGTCTTATGTGTACGAGGCGATACAAAAAGCACCTCATCAAGATCGAAAGAAACACGCATCTTATTGTTACTTTTCTGCATCCGGATATAACCCCTTTATGATGTTTATAACAGCATAGGACCAGCCGTTCTCATCCTCTTTTATCTCTATATCCTGAAAATCCTTTTTATTCCTGAAGGAGCGGACCACAAAGTCCTTCTCGATATGAAGGGTCTCTTCATACTTGTTCTCCATGAGTTCTTTGAGCCTCTGCTTTGTAGCCTCATGTTCCTTCGCTTTCCTGCCCGTTCCTGTAATTATGCCATCCAGTTTGACGGAATATTTTTTAAAATAATTGCTGATATAATCATACGAATAAAGCTTTGCCGTGTAAACCCATATGTCATAACCGTTTTTGCTCAGAATATGTAAGAGCGAGGGAATCCCCAGTCTGATCCTTTCTTTGTATATCCTGTTTACCGGAAATCCCAAAGGCTTTTCTGCCGGCACTTCATTAGGGTCACAGAATACAATCTCATCCAAGTCTATGGTAACCCTCTTATTGTGATTTGAAGCCATGAGCATTTTTTTGACATCGGTTTCCTGTGTGAGATTAATGATGGTTATGGGCACCCTTTTAATGTTTGCCCGCATGGCTCCTACCCACCTGTGGTGGCCATTCAGTATCATATATCCACTGGGGTGGATCTTCTGCACCATGATAGACTCATCCCAAGGGTTATCTTTTACCTTACCTGTTGTTCTGAATTTACTCTCATAATTTGCAATGATCGAATAATTCGGGCCTATATTGGGAAAGCTGAATTCATCATCAGGATTAGGATGCAGGTCAGCAGTTTT